>CAYRJT010000138.1:0-6950 GCA_964424675.1 uncultured Lachnospiraceae bacterium | reverse complement strand
TGTCACAGAAGAAGCTGGTACGCGGAGCAGCAAGCGGATATTCTTCCTATGGTAATCAGATTGGTCTGGCAACAGGCTATGTGAAAGAAATCTATCATCCAAACTACGTAGCGAAGAGAATGGAAATCGGTGCGGTCATGGGTGCGGCACCCAGACGCAATGTCATCCGGGAGAATTCTGATCCGGGGGATATCATTATTCTGCTGGGCGGCAGAACCGGACGTGATGGCTGCGGTGGAGCAACAGGCTCCTCCAAGGTGCATACGACTGCATCTATAGAAACCTGTGGTGCTGAGGTGCAGAAAGGAAATGCACCGACGGAGCGCAAGATTCAGAGACTCTTCAGACGCGAAGAGGTCAGCAGACTGATTAAGAAGTGTAATGACTTTGGCGCAGGTGGTGTATCAGTAGCCATTGGCGAGCTGGCAGACGGACTGCGAATCGACATGGATCAGGTTCCAAAGAAGTATGCAGGACTTGATGGAACAGAACTTGCAATATCAGAATCCCAGGAGAGAATGGCAGTTGTCATTGATCCAAAGGATGTCGATACATTTTTAGACTATGCAGCAGAGGAAAATCTGGAGGCAGTCAGTGTAGCGGTCGTGACAAAGGAGCCAAGGCTCGTTATGTCATGGAGAGGCAAGGAAATCGTCAATCTGTCACGTGCATTTCTGGATACAAACGGAGCGCATCAGGAGACAGAGGTTGAGGTGGAGATGCCGCAGCAGGGGAATTCTTATTTTACTGCAGACAGTTCTTCCAAAACAACGTCCATTAAGGAACAATGGCTGAACACATTAAAGGATTTGAATGTCTGCTCACAAAAGGGACTTGTGGAAATGTTTGACGGCTCTATCGGCTCAGGCTCGGTACTGATGCCTTATGGTGGTAAGTATCAGCTGACTGAGACACAGACCATGATCGCAAAGCTGCCGGTACGTGAGGGCAGGACGGATACGGTTACGATGATGAGCTATGGATTTGATCCGGAGCTATCCTCATGGAGTCCGTATCACGGGGCCATTTATGCAGTGCTGGAATCTGTTGCAAAGATCGTGGCAGCAGGCGGAGATTTGAAAAAGATCAGATTTACATTTCAGGAATACTTCCGTCGTATGAGTGAGGATCCGAAACGCTGGAGTCAGCCGTTTGCAGCACTGCTGGGTGCATATGATGCACAGATGGGATTCGGACTGGCATCGATCGGAGGCAAGGACTCAATGTCAGGCACCTTCGAGCAGATAGATGTACCGCCTACACTCGTATCCTTTGCAGTGGATGTGGCAAAGCATCAGGATCTGATCACCCCGGAGTTCAAGCAGGCGGGAAATCAGATTATCAAGTTTACGATTGAGAAGGATGCATATGACATACCGGTTTATGAACGTGTTATAGAGCTGTACAATGAAATCACAAAGCTGATCCATTCACATACAATTGTTTCAGCATATGTACCGGATGGCAAGGGTGTGATACCGGCTGTCAGCAAGATGGCATTTGGCAATCAAATGGGTGTTTCCATCAATACAGCACTTTCTGCACAGGAACTGTTCGGCAGGGAAAACGGTAATATCATTGCAACAGTTCCGAAGGATAAGCTCGCAGAGATTAAGATTCCGTATACTGTCATCGGTGAAGTGAATGATACAGCGATGTTTACTTACGGAAATGAAAGCCTGAGTGTTGAGGAAGCTTTGGAAGCATGGAAGTCAAAACTGGAGAAGGTCTTCCCGACCAAAGCCAATCAGGGAACAGATGCCGTCGAAACAAAGCTGTATCAGATCCCACAGGAACAGGTTTATATATGCCGACACAAAACTGCAAGACCAACCGTATTCATTCCGGTCTTTCCGGGTACGAACTGCGAGTATGACAGTGAGGCAGCGTTCAGAAGAGCCGGCGCGGATGTAGTGATCAAGGTATTTACCAACAGAAATCCTCAGGATATCAGGGATTCGGTAGAGGCCTTTGACAAGGCAATCCGCAATGCCCAGATCATTATGTTCCCGGGCGGTTTTTCAGCAGGTGACGAACCGGATGGCTCAGCCAAATTCTTTGCAACAGCATTCCGCAATGCCAGACTAAAGGAAGCAGTCAATGATCTGCTGCAGAACAGAGACGGACTGGCACTGGGTATCTGCAATGGCTTTCAGGCACTGATTAAGCTGGGACTTCTGCCGGATGGAAAGATCACCGGACAGAATGCACAGTCACCGACACTGACATATAACACAATCAACAGGCATATATCAAAAATGGTCTATACCAAGGTGGTATCCAATCTGTCGCCCTGGCTGCAGGAAGCCGAAACAGGCGGAGTTTACTGCATTCCGGCATCACATGGCGAAGGACGTTTTGTAGCAGATGACGAATGGCTGCAGAAGCTGTCTGCTAACGGACAGATCGCGACACAGTATGTAGATTTAAACGGAACCGCTTCCATGGATGAGGAGTGGAATATCAACGGTTCTTATCAGGCAATAGAGGGTATTACAAGCCCGGATGGACGATGCTTTGGAAAGATGGGACACTCAGAGCGTCGGGGCGAAGCGGTTGCTATTAACATTTATGGCAATCAGGATATGCAGATATTTGAATCAGGCGTAAGATATTTTCACTGATGAAATCTGAAAACACAGGCGGGGCTACAAATGAAGAAGAAAATTGATGCGGATATCATGAAGTTATATGGTATCATCACCGGTCTGGTGGCTATATGCATTGTGATCTGTGCAGTACACGTCACCAGTCTGACCGGCAGTTATCGTGAAGCAATACTGGACAAAATCAATGTACAGACACAGATGGCCAGTCAGGTCTTAAGTAAAATGTTTGAAAAGAATATTGAAATTGTAACCGCAGAGGCAGTTGAGATGGCCCATAAGGGAGGTCTTTCTCACACTGTGATTTGCGATGCGTTGGTGGAGTGTGAGCGTCAGGGACGGTTTCAGGATGTTTACTTTATCAATTCCATTGGAACGGTCTATCATCCGGATGGGAGTCTGACACAGGTCGCCATAGATGAATATACAGAGATGGTGGATGAGAGTCTGGATGGCGGCATTTATCTGGATAATAACAGTTCAAATGATGACGAACTGAGCTTTATGGCGATTGCTCCGGTGATTGCAGGCGGATTATTTAAGGGATATTTTGTGGGTGTGGACTCTACGGCATCTATTCTGGATCATGTAACGCTTGGCTATCTGGATGACAGTGCAATATCCTATATGACGACGAACGAAGGGACGATTTTATCTGCGACGAACAATGCAGGTGGAGGAAATGCGGATAATATCTTTGACTATCTGCTGGAGCAGGCTAAGAATCCGGAACAGATGGAAGAGATGCTGAATGAAGGAAGAGTATCGCAAGAAAGAAGAGATCCTATACAACAGATGCTTTCGTTAAAGGAGGCAAATATTTATGTAAGCAGTTATCCGATTGAAGGAACAAAAAACTGGAATTACTTCTGTTGTCTATACGATTCGACAATTGATGTCATGGTGCGTCCGATTGCAATACGTGCAATTCTGACGTGTGTGTCTGTCATACTGATCATGCTGACTCTGGTAGTCGTTGTCTGGAAGCATATCAGCAAGGATCAGACCAGGATGGAAGAGCTGGCATACTGTGATACTCTGACAGGCGCCAAGAATCTGCATCATTTCGAAATGAAGGCAAGAGAGCTTCTGGATGACAACAGAGATCTGCCATATGCGGTCATCTGTTTTGATATTGTGAATTTCCGGTATATGAATGAGGGCTATGGTCATGAGAAGGCAGATGCCATCCTGACAGCGCTGGTCAAGGCAGCCAATGAGAGCTTCAGCTATAATGAGACCTTTTCCAGAATCAGTGCAGATAAGTTTGTATGTCTGGCAATTGATGACGGACGGGATAAAGCACGTAAGGAATTTGTGGAGGAACGGGTAAACCGGTATGCCAATACGATAGCGGTGAACTATCCGATCAGAATCAAGAGTGGTTTTTATGTGATCACAGACTATACTGAGCAGATACCAAGCATGATTGATAAGGCTGATCTCGCCAGAAAGTCAATTACGGGCGAATCTAAGAAGCTGTTCGCATACTATGAGGATTCCCTGATCGAGGAAACACGCAGACGGGAATACATCGAATCCCAGATGGAGGAAGCACTGGAGAATGGTGAGTTTGTACCTTATCTGCAGCCGAAGTGGGATATGATCGAAGATAGAATTGCAGGGGCAGAAGCACTGGTACGCTGGATCAAACCGGATGGCAGTATGATCTACCCGAACGACTTTATTCCGATTTTTGAAAAGAATGGTTTTGTAGAAAAGCTGGACTTTTATATGCTCGAATCAATTTGTAAGTATGTCAGAAGACTTTTAGACGAAGGAAAGCCGGTATATCCGGTATCCATCAATCAGTCCAGATATCTGCTGCATAATAAGGCATATGTACGAATGGTTCAGGACATCCTGTTAAAGTATGAGATACCAAAGGACTATGTGGAGCTGGAGCTGACAGAGACCGTATTTTTCCTGGAACGAGACCATATGGTCAGTGTGATGAGCAAGCTGAAGGATATCAATGTTATGCTGTCAATTGATGATTTCGGTTCTGGATTTTCATCGTTGAATCTGCTGAAGGATATTCCGTTTGATGTATTGAAAATTGACCGTGGATTCCTTGATGAAACCGCTACATCCAAGGCCAGTCGATGGATTCTTTTGAAGATCGTGGAGATGGCAGAGGGACTGGGTGTCAAGGTGGTTTGTGAGGGTGTAGAGACGAAGGAACAGGCAGAGATGCTCAAGGAGATCGGCTGTCACATCGCACAGGGCTATCTGTACGCAAAGCCTATGCCGATTACTCAGTTTGAAGAGACCTATAATTGTTAGTGAGGAGTTTATGGACAGAAATTATCAAAAGGAACTGGAACAGCTGATTGCAGGCCTGCAGTCAGAGAATCAGAAAAAGAAACTGTTATTACATAGCTGCTGCGCACCATGCAGCAGCTATGTTCTTGCATATCTGAAGCAGTATTTTGATATTACGGTTTTTTATTATAATCCGAATATCATGCCTGAGGAGGAATATCAAAAGCGCCTGTCAGAACAGAAAAGACTTCTGCAGGAGGCATATGCAGAGGTGCAATTCATAGAAGGACATTATGAACCTGAGGTATTTCGTGAGATGGCACGGGGACTGGAACAGGAGCCGGAGGGTGGGACACGCTGTTTCCGGTGCTATGAGCTGCGATTAAGAGAGACGGCCAGACTGGCTAAAGAAAACGGATATGATTACTTTGCCACGACACTTTCCATCAGCCCTCATAAAAATGCTGCAAAGCTCAATGAAATCGGAGAACGTGTAGGAGCTGAGAATGGTATCCGGCATCTGCCCTCGGATTTCAAGAAAAAAGAGGGATACAAGCAGTCAATAGAGCTGTCTAAGAAATATCATCTGTACCGCCAGAGATACTGTGGCTGTCAGCCAACTTCATCCTGAATATCACTCTGGTTTTTCCTCACCGCTCTGTGATAAGTAGAATAATCTGCAAAGCCGCTCGCCAAAGCGGCTTTTGTTACAGGCATTCCCTGTGCAATATAGTCCTTTGCCATCAGAAGCCGCTTCTGAAGGATATAGTGATGGACCGTATAGCCTGTTTCTTCCTTGAACTTGTGCATCAGGTGATAGCGGCTCAGATAAAACTGATCTGCCAGCTGGTCGACAGAAAGATTCTCTGCCAGATGTGTATTGATATACTTCAGTATTTCTTCTGTTCTTTTATCATATTTCAGCGCTGTGTGATCCTTTTCATATTGCTTTCCAAGATAAATCTGGTTGATATAAACCATGAACTCCATGAAGAGAGCATTACGCAGCAGTCCTATCCCGAATTCCTGATCCTGTGAGGGTTCCAGCGCGAGCTCCAGATTCCCGACAGCAGCTCTGATCCGTTCCATCAGAACCGGATTCAGACGAACCAGATTGAAGCTTCTCTCACTTGCTTTCTTAAAACAGGCAGTCAGATCAGCCGTCCTGCCATCAGAACCGGCAGGTTCCTCATCAGCTTCCCCAGCAGATCCGGACATCTGAGATGCCTGCCGCATATAATCTTCATCTACCCAGATGACGATGCGCTCATAGTAAACGGAGGGGTCGATCATGGGTTTATGAATGGCATGATGATCAACGAGCAGGATATCCCATGGCTTCAGGTAATAGGTCTTGCCTTCAATGATATATTTGACATTGCCGGAGAGAAAGATAATGATCTTATTAAATTCATGATAATGAAAGTCAAATGTTTTATTTTTTTTGTCCCGTATATGAAATAATCTGAAATTCTGATAAAGATAACCTGATTTTTGCATTTGTCTGTTCCTTCGTTATGGTTTTTGGCTGCATGATGTATCTGTATCAAAAGTGTACAGCACATTTTGCAATATTTCAAGCATAAAATGTTATATTAAATGCGAAATGTGTAGGGTATACTCTGCTTATAGACAAAACAAACATAAAGGCAGCAAACAAGAATGATGAGGATTGTATCTGATAACAGGAGGGTGTATCTATGAATATTACAATGAGTAAATATCAGGGACTGGGAAATGATTATCTTGTACTGGATCCCAATAAGAACGATATGGAATTGAATGAAAACGCAATCCGGATGATCTGTGACAGAAATTTTGGTGCCGGATCAGATGGAATCTTATATGGACCGATCATGAAGGGCAGCACAATCTGCGTTAAAATATACAATCCTGACGGGTCTGAGGCTGAGAAATCAGGCAACGGTGTCAGGATATTCGGAAAATATCTGCTGGATCAGGGCTATGTAAAGAAAAGTCCCGTAGAGTTCTCGACACTTGGAGGCATGGTGGAGATCGAATACCTGAACATGCGCGGAACAGAGATCAGAGTCAATATGGGTAAGGTTTCATTTGCTT
>CAYRJT010000137.1:0-7003 GCA_964424675.1 uncultured Lachnospiraceae bacterium | reverse complement strand
AGAATGAGCAGTCGCATCGAACAAATCATTGAAGAAATGGAAGAATATATAGACAGCTGTAAGTATCAGCCACTTTCCAACACCAAGATTATCGTAGAGAAAGAGCAGATAGATGAACTGCTGCGTGAGCTTCGGATGAAGACCCCTGATGAAATCAAGAGATATCAGAAGATCATCAGCAATAAAGAAGCGATTCTAAAGGATGCAAAGGAAAAAGCAGATGCACTGATCAATACAGCCCAGATCCAGACAGATCATATGATCAATGAACATGAAATCATGCAGCAGGCATATGAACAGGCCAATGAAGTTGTTGTACAGGCTGCTTCGCAGGCTCAGCAGATTATTGATAATGCTACGATTGAAGCAAATGAGGTAAAAGCATCTGCCATGAAGTATATGGATGATATGCTTGCTGAACTGCAGAATATCATTACACATGCCATAGATACAGCAGAGGCAAAATACGGCGGACTGGTTACACAGCTGAAGGAATGTGAATCCGTGATTACAGCGAACCGTTCTGAGCTGTATCCGCAGGTCGGACTGGAACAGGATCTTGCAGAAACAGGTGGGATACCTTCTGTTGAGAGCATCATAGCAAACACTGATTCCTCAGCTCGGGCAAATACAGGCGCTGCAGGAGACGGCATCAATCTGGACATGCTGACAAAATAACAGATATGCCATGATTCCTGTTAACAGGGCGATGATACATTTAGACAGACAGTAATACCGTATGGAAAGACTGGAGTCTTTGATCATACTGTTTGTCTGACAGATGCAGGAGATCCCTCCGAAACTGACAAAGGTCAATGAGAGTACAATCTGATAAGAATGATTAAGGGTGGAATCAGTGATGAAACTGATTCCATTTGTGATTTCCAAAGCCCCGGATAAACAAAGACAAAGCAGCTTACATCCTTGAGGAAGGAAAAGAATCATAAATTCTGACAGTATGGAAAATAATATGATATATCCACCAAGCTTTGTGATTGCCAGAAATGAATCCATAATACTCTGATCCAGAGAAGGACAGGAAACAGCTTCTGAGGGTAAAGCATGACAATCAGAGGATAAAACAGGCCTGATATATAGAATACTAAGGAGTGCATAGACGAAAAGCGGCACGTAGATACAAAGAAGACAAAGTACCTTTGAATCATATGCGTTCAGCGAAGAGTAAATCACATATCCACCGATAAAGGTCGGACCGGCCAGATTACATAGCGGCAGCAAATAAGTTCCCATAGACAGTGTGATCTGATGTCTTTTCACCAGATCCGCACAGAGCTTTGCCCCCATGGGATATCCGCAAATCAGACCGAGCAGGGCAAACAGCTCCGGAGGTATGCTGTGAGTGGTATGAGCGTTATAATAAGACATGAGCAGACTGGTCAATATCATGTATGGCAGTAAGGTCGGGAGAATGGTATGAAACCACAATAAAAGACCATCCAGAGCACCATGCAGGGCGGTCTTTGGAAATAAAGCAAGTATGCTAAGAAGAACGATTAGAAGAATAGAAGTTATGATACTTTTCATATTATATTCTATGGCAAAATGAGCCAATCATAACTTGATTTTTGTATATATCTATGGGAAAATACTTATATCAGAATGAATATGATATCAGACAGGACGGGAGAGAAGAAAATGGCAGTATTAGATGATTTACAACCAAGGGAAGTATTTCACTACTTTGAAGAAATATGCGGGATACCCCACGGATCTGGCAATACAACAGCAATCAGCCAGTATTGTGTTGATTTTGCAATCAGGCATCAGCTGGAATATATACAGGACGGAAAAGGAAATGTGATTATCAAAAAGCAGGCAAGCAAGGGCTATGAAGATTCGGCACCGATCATACTGCAGGGGCATATGGATATGGTCTGTGAAAAGAACTTTGACTATGATGGCAGGTTTGATTTCAGTAAGGACGGATTGAAGCTGGCAATTATGGATGATTACATTTATGCTAAGGGAACCACACTTGGCGCAGATGACGGAATCGCAGTTGCCTACTGTCTGGCAATTTTATCAGACGAATCACTGGAGCATCCACCGCTTGAGGTGGTCCTGACAGTGGACGAAGAGATCGGAATGCTGGGAATCGAAGCACTTGATGTAACCCCTTTAAAAGCAAAGAGAATGATCAATATTGACAATGAAAATGACGGAGAACTGCTGATCAGTTCTGCGGGTGGTATGGCAGTCAAGTGTTCTATTCCTGTCAGATATGTGACGAAAAAAGGCAGCAAATATACGATTGTCCTGTGTGGACTGACAGGAGGCCACTCAGGGACTGAGATCAACAAATACAGAGGCAATGCAAATCTGTTGATGGGAAGACTGCTTCATTTTATCGGGAAAAATATCAAATTTGATCTTTGCTACCTGAAAGGCGGTCTGCAGGATAATGCTATCCCTCGTGAGGCAAAGGCAGAGATACTGGTTCATGAAAAGGATGCCTATCAGTTTGAAGAACTGATTGTGCAATTTGAACAGACCATTCAGAAAGAATACCGTATTATTGAGAAAAATATTAATATCTATTGCGAGGATAAGGGAACATCTGAAGAACAGGTACTGACGCCCAAAACAAAGGAAAGAATCATATTTCTGCTGATGACAATACCAGACGGAGTCCAGAAGATGAGTCCGGAAACGGATAATCTGGTGCAGACATCTTCCAATGCAGGGATTATGAGACTGAAGGAAAACTTTTTTGTACTGCAGATCCATATCAGAAGCTCTGTTTCTTCGGAGAAATATGCATTAAGTGACAAATTAAAGTATCTGACGGAGACAATAGGCGGCGCTTATACTACGGATGGTGACTTTCCGGCATGGGAGTATTCACCAAAATCAGAGCTGAGAGATATGATGTTTAAAACTTATCAGAAGTGTTTTGGATGTAATCC
This sequence comes from uncultured Lachnospiraceae bacterium, assembly GCA_964424675.1. Classification (GTDB taxonomy): domain Bacteria; phylum Bacillota; class Clostridia; order Lachnospirales; family Lachnospiraceae; genus JAAYYM01. The sequence goes on along the minus strand of CAYRJT010000137.1, from coordinate 4,076 downwards.
GAGACTGTCCGGTATTCATGCAGGTCTGGAATGTGGCTCCGTCTACAGCAAAATAGAAGGAATTGATATTGTATCCTTTGGCCCTGAGATTCAGAATATTCATACACCGAAGGAGAAGCTCAGTATTGTATCAACCCAGAAATCCTGGGAATATCTGCTGACGGTCTTAAAAAACTGTAAATAGTCAGAACTCATCAGGCATATGATTTACAGATATGTTTTATGAGGATGCATATGACTGCTGTCAGGGAAATGTTTGCAGGATTATTGATTTTACTAATGCTGTGCTCTATGATTGTTTTATTAAGGAATGCCATCCTTCACTATGCGGCAGACCATCCAGGAACCATTCCGGATCAGGAAGCATTGGATTCTTTCAGAGAGGGAGCTTATCTGACTGATGACAGAATGGAATATCTGCTGACTGATGCAGTTTATTTTCCGGTTCCTGAGTCACGAATCTGCCCGGAAGCGACGGTTTCCTATGAAAACTCTTGGATGTTCGAGAGAACCTTTGGTGGAAAAAGGGGACATGAAGGCTGTGATCTGATGGGAGATCTGGATCAGAGAGGCTATTATCCTGTCGTCAGCATCAGTTCCGGTGTCGTTGAAAAAATAGGGTGGCTGAGGCAGGGGGGAAACAGGATTGGCATCAGAAGCCCCGGAGGCTGCTATTTTTATTATGCACACTTGTATTCCTATGCAGACGGACTGGAGGAAGGAAACAGTGTCAGCGCTGGAGAACTGATTGGTTACATGGGGGACAGTGGCTACAGTGATACTGTTGGAACGGTCGGCCACTTTTCTGTACATTTACATCTTGGAATTTATATAGATGATGAGAACGGAGAGGAGATGAGCCTGAATCCGTATCCATTGTTAAAAAAGCTGGAGAATCATAAGCTGAAGTATATCTACTAAAGAGTATCTGAGTGTGATATACTAAATCATAGATTATCAATCAAGAGGATGGATATGATCAGATTACCCGATACATTTTGCAAGGAAATGAAGGAACTGCTGGATACAGAATATGAAGATTACATCATGTCCTTTGAAAAGCCGCGTCATTACGGACTGCGTGTCAATACCACAAAGCTGTCAAAGGAACAGTTTGAACAAATCGTACCATTTCAGATGAAGGAGATTCCTTTCATTTCAAACGGTTTTTATTATCAGGAAAATGATGAGCCCGCAAAGCATCCGTTTTATTATGCAGGGCTTTATTATTTGCAGGAGCCAAGTGCCATGACACCGGCGGAGTTACTGCCGGTAGAGCAGGGAGACTGCGTACTGGATTTGTGTGCAGCACCGGGTGGAAAGGCAACCCAGCTTGCTGCAAAGCTAAATGGGACAGGCGTGCTTCTGGCAAATGATATCAGTGTATCTAGAGCCAGAGGACTATTAAAGAATATAGAGTTAAACGGAGTTTCAAACTGTTACGTGACAGCAGAAGCACCTGAGAAGCTGGCCGGACAATATCCGGAAGGCTTTGATAAAATACTGGTGGATGCACCGTGCTCCGGTGAAGGGATGTTTCGCAAGGAACCGTCATTGATCAGGAGTTGGATAGAAAGAGGACCTGCAGTCTATCATGAAATGCAAATAGAAATTCTGGATGCTGCAGTGAAAATGCTGCGTCCGGGAGGCCTGCTGCTTTATTCGACCTGTACATTTTCAAAGACAGAGGATGAAGAAAACGTTGCATATCTGCTGCACAGGTATCCGGAGCTCATACTGAAGGACCTGCCTCATCCGGCAGGCTTTCAAAATGGTCTGCAGCCATATGGACAGTGTATCAGGATCTATCCTCATCGTGTAGAGGGAGAAGGCCACTTTCTGGCACTGCTGCAGAAGAAACCGGCGGCGCAGGAATTACTGAACAAATCAGACAGCAGGGAAGAGAAACATTCCGGAAAGAAAAAGTATGGTATGATATCCAAGGATATTATGAAGGCTTTGGATGAATTTATGCAGACCATTCATTCTCCTGTACTGCATAAAATGCTGTCGGAACAAGAATTACTGTTCAAAGAGGAAAATGTGTATGTATTACCGACAGGTCTGAAATACAAAAGCAATCTCAGGTATCTTCGTACAGGACTGTTACTGGGCAGTATGGATCGAAACGGCAGATGGGAACCGAGTCAGGCACTGTCTATGTATTTGAAGGGGCATGAATATGAAAACTGTCTTTCTCTCAAAGCTGATGACAGGAATGTTATAAAATATTTGAAGGGAGAGACCATTTTGCTGCCGGATGCATTTCAGATACAGAATCGAAAATCACCTGTATTGGTTTGTGTAGAGAATTATCCGCTGGGATGGGGCAGACTGAATCAACATATGCTCAAAAACAAATATGCAGCCGGATGGCGCATGCAGTCATAAAATAGAGACCATAAGGGGAAGAAAATGCTGGATCATATGAAAGCAGTCATATTTGATTTGGACGGGACACTGGTAGACAGTATGTGGATCTGGACGAAAATAGATGAGGAATATCTGGGTAAATTTCATATTGTACCGCCAAAAGACCTGTCAAATGCAATAGAAGGCAAAAGCTTTACGGAAACTGCAGAATATTTTAAAAAACGATTTTCCATTCAGGATTCAATAGACTCCATTAAAGAGACCTGGAACGAAATGGCTTTTGATAAATACAGCAATCATGTACCACTAAAGGCTGGTGTCAAAGATTTTTTGGATGAATGTGTGAAGAGAAAGATAAAACTCGGAATTGCTTCCAGTAATTCTTCACAATTGGTCAGGACAGTTCTGAAAAGACACCAGATCTTATCAAATTTTGAATGTGTTATCACAGGCTGTGATGTATGTGCCGGTAAACCGGCACCGGATGTCTATCTGAAGGCGGCAGAGGACTTGGATGTAAAGCCGGAGGAGTGTCTGGTGTTTGAGGATATTACGGCTGGTATTATGGCCGGGAAAAATGCGGGTATGAAGGTATGCGCGGTTGAGGATGATTATTCGAAGTACCAGCGGGAAGAAAAACGAAAGCTGGCTGATTATTATATTAAAGATTATCAGGATTTTTTCATGAAATCTTATGAGGTACTGGCATGAATGATGATTATATGCCGATCTGCAGGCAGGATATGGTGGACAGAGGCATCAGTCAGTTCGATTTTGTCTATGTCATTGGTGATGCCTATGTAGACCATCCATCCTTTGGACCGGCGATTATCGGTAGACTGTTAGAGGCACATGGCTATTCTGTGGGACTCATATCGCAGCCGGATTGGAAGGATGACAACAGTATCCGTATTTATGGTGAGCCAAGACTTGCATTTTTAGTCAGCAGTGGCAATATGGATTCCATGGTCAACCATTATTATGTATCAAAGAAGCCCAGAAAGACAGATGCCTATACACCCGGGGGTGAAACGGGAAAACGTCCGGATTATGCAGCAGTTGTGTATGGAAATCTGATACGGCGTACCTATAAACATACGCCGGTGATTTTGGGTGGAATCGAAGCAAGTCTGAGAAGACTGGCGCACTATGACTATTGGTCAAATAAAATGAAACGTTCGATTTTAATGGATTCAGGAGCCGATCTGATTTCTTATGGAATGGGCGAACACTCCATCGTTGAGATTGCAGATGCTTTGAATGCCGGGATCGATGTCAAGGATATCACGTTCATCAAGGGAACAGTATATAAGAGTATAACGACAGAAAATCTATATGATCCAGTGATGTTACCTGATTATGAACAGGTCAGCCGCGATAAAAAAACATATGCCCAGAGCTTTATGATCCAATATGAGAATACAGATGCCATCACAGGGAAAATACTGGTCGAACAATACGGAAAGAAACAGTTTATCATACAAAATCCACCGGCATTGCCGCTGACAACAGAAGAAATGGACGATGTCTACAGCCTGCCCTATATGAAAAACTATCATCCATCCTATGAGAAAATGGGCGGCATCCCTGCGATTGCAGAAGTGAAGTTTTCATTGATCAGCAGTCGTGGATGCTTTGGAGGGTGCAATTTCTGCGCGCTTACGTTTCATCAGGGCAGGACGATACAACAGCGAAGCCATGAA
>CAYRJT010000136.1:0-7036 GCA_964424675.1 uncultured Lachnospiraceae bacterium | reverse complement strand
TGTTTTCAAAGGTGCTGACGGCCACTGAGGAACGCCAGCTTCGTATTCGTATTGCAGAGCAGTTTCATACGATTCTGTCATCCAGAACAGACATCTATAACATTGGCATTCTCTCTGATACAGGAAAGTATCTGATTAATGACGGACGGGATATCAATGTCTATTCACAGAAAGAGAATATGAAATGGTATCAGGAAACAATGCAACAGAATGGAAAGCTCGTTTTGTCATCTTCTCATGTACAGGATATCGTCAGCGGTCAATATAAATGGGTTGTTACACTCAGTTCAACGATTAGCGGCGGTGAACAGTCAAAAGAGAAAGGATTGTTTTTTATCGATCTGAATTATTATGATATTGATGAACTCTGCGAATCCATCAGTCTGGGTCAGCGGGGATATATCTATATCATTGACAGCGATGGCGAGATTGTCTATCATCCACAGCAGCAGCTGATCATCAGCGGGATCAAATCAGAACTGATCGAGGAAATCCTGACAGCGGAGAGTGATACCCTGAGTGTTGATTATCAGGGAGACCGCAAGCTGTATACGATGAGTCGCTCCGAAAAGACAGGCTGGACGGTAGTCGGTGTCTCTTACATGTCTGACCTGATGAAAAATGAGGGACAGATCAAGCGAAGCTATTGGGGAATCACAGGTATTTTGATCCTCTTTGCAATCATGCTTGCGTTTTTCTCTTCCCGTATGATTACACAACCGATCAAACGACTTCAAATGACGATGGAAGGGGCACAGTCCGGCAATCTCGTTCCGATTGAAATGAGAGCCAGTGAGAGTGAGATTGTTTCCTTAAATCATTCCTTTAACAGAATGACGACTCAGATCAACCAGCTGATGAAAAAAAATATCGAAGAACAGCAGGAAAAGAGAAAGAGTGAAATGAAGGCACTGCAGGCTCAGATCAAGCCACATTTTCTATATAATACACTTGATTCCATCATTTGGATGATAGAGGTTGGTGAAAATGAGAAAAGTGTAGAAATGACGGCTGCACTGGCACGTTTTTTTAGACAGTCCATCGGTAATGCAGACGAGATCGTGTCGATTGCAAGAGAGCTGGAGTATACGAAGACCTATTTGGAAATACAGAAAATGCGTTATCAGGAGAAAATGGATTTTGTGATTGATGTTGACAAGGAAATCCTGCAAGAGGAGATCGTAAAGCTGGTATTACAGCCTCTCGTTGAAAATGCACTGTATCACGGCATCAAATATAAGGAACAGAAGGGTCTGATACGGCTTACAGGAGGCTATGACAGGAGTACGGAACAGGAGGATATCGCGATTCGCGTAGCCGATAACGGGGCAGGTATGTCAGCAGAGACACTGGCACATATTTTTGAACAGAAGGAAAAGAACGAAAGCGGAATTGGTATTTCCAATATACAGGATCGACTACAGCTGTATTATGGAAATGGCTATGGGCTTTCTTATGAGAGTACAGAGGGAGAGGGAACAACAGTTACAATCCGAATCCCCAAAGGGGGTGCACACGCATGAAGAAAAAGTGGCGGAGGATTGTGATCATTGTTCTATTTATGGTGGCGGCAGTTCTGGCATTCATCGGAATTCGAAGGTCTGCACTGCACGAAACAAGGCAACTGAAAATGGTGTTGATACCAAAACTGGGAGAGGGCTCGAATGACTTCTGGACATCTGTCATCGAGGGCGCCCGCATGGGTGCGAAGGAGTACGATGTGGATCTGACAGTGATGGCACCGAACTCAGAGGTCGAGTACGAATACCAGAATGAGCTGATCGAGCGTGCGATTGCAATGAAGCCGGATGTCATTATACTGGCACCGCTTCATTATGAGAACAACACCGCTGCGGCACGCAAAATAAAGGAAAATGGTATACACCTGGTGCTTCTGGACTCTTATCTGAACGAAGAAATACAGGATTGCTTTGTGGGAACAGACAGCTATCAGGCAGGTGTTGAGATGGGAAAGTGGGTGTCAGACTATGTAGAAGGAGATGGAGAGATAGCCATCATATCGCATATCAAGGAATCTTCAACTGCCATAGAACGAGAACGCGGGGTGCGCGCAGGCCTTGGAATGTATGAAGATCGTGTAACTGCAGTAGTGTATAGTAATGCAGACTATGAGATCGCATATGAAGAGACCAGAAAGCTGCTGGAGGACAATCCAAGGATCACACTGTTAGCAGGACTGAATCTGCACTCGACCATCGGCAGTGCCCGTGCAGTGCGGGATCTGGGTCTGGAAGACAGAGTGACCATAATCGGATTTGACAATGTCACAGAAGCGATACAGCTGATGACAGAGGGCGTTATAGAGGGACTCGTCGTACAAAAGCCATTGAATATGGGCTTTTTGGGCGTGGAAAATGCCGTAAAGACAGCACGGGGAGAGTCAACGGAGCAGGTCATCAATTCGGGAACAGCGCTGATTAATATTGATAATATTTACACGATAGAAAATCAAAAACTACTATTTCCATTTTAATGATGCTCAGGATCAATTCGTCATCATTTTATAAATGATGTTTCTAAGAGACACAGGGATAAAACCCTGTGTTTTTTATGTACCAGAAAAGCTTTCCCATCATAGAAAGCGCTCCGTAAGGATTTTTGGAAATATTTCTACGGTATGTGGAAGATTTTACACCAGCGACAGCGATTATTTTCTCTAATCACAGAAGTTATTCTATTTTGATTCATGATCTATGCAGCTATAATCACAGATGAAAATCAATCACTGAATGAAATTACAGTACAAGAGAATACATACTGTCAAAAGGTGATACAGAAAGGCAGGGGCTGGATGATGGAGCAGCAAATGATACTGAATATGCAGGGGATTACCAAGGTGTTTCCGGGTGTACGTGCATTAGATAATGTCACACTCAATGTACATCAGGGTTCCATTCATGCAATCTGTGGAGAGAACGGGGCCGGAAAATCTACACTGATGAAGGTACTGTCTGGTGTTTATCCTCATGGAACGTATGAAGGACATATGATCTATATGGGAAAAGAGGTAACTTTTAGGAATATTAAGGAATCGGAAGCAGCGGGAATTGTCATCATCCATCAGGAACTTACGATGATCCCAGAGTTATCCATTACAGAAAATATTTTCATGGGCAATGAAATCATACAACATGGTTTGATTGACTGGGAAGAGGAAAAACGACGCACTTCTGACATTCTCAAGCAGGTCGGACTGTCAATCAATCCCGGGACACTGATTAAGCATCTGGGTGTCGGACAACAACAGCTGGTTGAGATTGCAAAGGCTTTATCAAAGAATGTAAAGCTATTGATTCTGGACGAACCGACTGCCGCCCTCAATGAGGCGGACTCCGAGAATCTGCTGAGCCTGATGCGGGAGCTGAAAAAAAGAGGCATTACCTGTATCATGATCTCGCATAAGCTGAACGAGATCGCAGCGATCTCAGACTATGTTACCGTCATCCGCGATGGCTGTACTGTTGACAGCTATGCCGTGGAGGCAGGACATGTAGATGAAAACAAGATTATCCGGTCTATGGTGGGGCGTTCGATCGAAAACCGTTATCCGGTTCATGAATCACATCCCGGAGAGACCATTTTTGAGGTTTCTGACTGGTCAGTGGAGGACTCACGAGTGCAGGGACGTATGCTGTGCAAAAAATCGAGCTTTTATGTCAGAGCAGGCGAGGTAGTCGGATTCGCCGGTCTGATGGGAGCCGGAAGAACTGAGCTGATGCGCTCCATATTTGGACGAAACTATGGTATTTACAGGGGAGGAACCATCAAAATCAGAGGGAAAGAAATACAGATTACGTCAGTTGCATCAGCCATTCGGCATGGAATCGCATATGTTCCTGAGGACCGAAAGAATCTGGGACTGAACCTGCTGGATACGATTCGGAAAACAATTGTATCTGCCAATCTTGATGCAATCATCAGCAAAGGTTTGTTGAATGCCGACAGAGAATCCGCTGCAGCAAGGAAGTATCAGAAATCCCTGCAGATCAAGACGACGAGTGTGGATGTGGGCGTGAATACACTGTCCGGAGGCAATCAACAGAAGGTGGTGCTGGCAAAGTGGATGTTTGCTGAACCGGATGTACTGATACTGGATGAACCAACCAGAGGCATCGATGTTGGTGCCAAATACGAGATCTATCGTTTGATCCATACACTTGCAGATCAGGGAAAGGCAGTCATACTTGTTTCTTCTGAGCTCCCTGAACTTTTGGGAATGGCAGACAGGATCTATACAATATTTGAAGGAAGTATTACCGGTGAACTAAAAAGAAATGAGGCAGATCAGGAATCCTTGATGCGAAGGATGACCCTTACCTCTCAAACAGAATCAAAAGCATGAAAGGATGAAATGACACTATGAAATACGTAAAGAAAGTATTAGGCAGTGATTTGAAAAAATATACGATGGTTGTTGCACTTGCACTGCTGATCATTGTTTTCAACATCATATCAGGAGGAAGGATGTTGACGTCATCGAATTTCCAAAACCTGCTGTCTGGTAATGCATATGTGCTTGTTCTGGCGTTGGGAATGCTGATGGTTATTGTTATCGGGCAGATTGACTTATCAGTAGGTTCTGTTGCAGGCTTCTCAGGAATGGTCATGGCATTGACTGCCAGAGATCTGAATCTTCCCTGGTGGGTTGCAGTTTTGATTGCAATCACCATCGGTTTGCTGGCGGGAGCATGGCAGGGTTTCTTCCTTTCCAGACTTGGTATTCCTGGTTTTATTACAACACTTGGTGGCATGATGATTTTTCGTGGAGGTGTGATCTGGATTTCCAAATCAATATCCGTTCCGGCACCTTCCGAACTCAAATGGTTTGGAGCAGGGTACCTACCGGAGTGGGGACCTTCCTTTACAGGTATGAATAATTCAACACTGTTGATGGGTCTGATTGGAATTGCTGTTTATATTGCCATACAGCTGTATAAATATCAGCATACATTGGATGAAGATGGGGGAAAAGGCTCATTATGGGCGGTAATCATAAGAATTGCCTTGATGGGACTGCTAATCGGCTATTTCACATGGCTGTTCGGAAGCGGACGTTATGGAACATCTTTCCCGGTGCCGGGATTGATACTGCTGATTCTGATCATTATCTACCATACCATCACACAGCGTACCAGATTCGGACGTCATGTATATGCAGTCGGAGGAAACAAGAGTGCAGCTGCATTATCCGGTGTGAATGTCAAAAGAACCTACTTTCTGACGATGGTCAATATGTCATTTCTAGCAGCGATAGCCGGTATCCTGTTTGTGGGACGCTCTACGGCAGCAGGTCCGGCAGACGGCACCTCATGGGAAATGGATGCAATCGCATCTGTATTCATCGGAGGGGCAGCTGTTTCAGGAGGTGTCGGAACCATCCTTGCAACGATGGTCGGAGGTATGGTGATGGCGGTTTTAAACAACGGATTGATGCTGATGGGAGTCGGTGCAGACCGTACTCAGGTCATCAAAGGATTTGTGCTTCTGGCAGCAGTTGCATTTGATGTCTATAACAAGCATACAGAACGGGAAAATGCTGCAGTATAGGAACGTATATGAAGGCTTTGATTGAAATGGAAGGCACGCCTGCCGGGAGCACAATCACGTACTCCGGCCGGGCCTTATATAAGTCGAAAGACGTTAAATTTAAAGGAGGAATTGGTTATGAGAAAGAGAAAAATCTTATCCTTGTTACTTGCAGCAACATTGACAATGTCAGTCGTATTAACGGGCTGCGGAAACAGCAGCAGGGAGGCGGCTGACAATGCATCAGCTGACACAGGCAGTGCTGTCACAGAAGAAGCAGCGCCGGAAACAGGGGAAACTGCAGTGCCTGAGACTACTGAGGCAGCAGAGGCTGCAACAGCGACAGCAGGTTTTGAAGAGGGAGCAACCATTGGTATTTCGCTGCCATGGCTGGGAACTCAGAACTGGAAAGAGGCTGAGACGATGTTCAAGGAGCAGTTAGAGTCAGCCGGCTTTAAGGCGCTGATCCAGGCAGCTGACCAGAAGGTTCCGCAGCAACAGCAGCAGATTGAATCCATGATTGAAAATGGTGCAAAAGTCATCGTTGTTGGTCCGGTAGACGGTTCTCAGCTGGGTGCCGTACTGGAGCAGGCCAAGGATGCAGGCATCTATGTGATCGGCTATGATCGTTTGCTAGAGAATACAACAGGCGTTGATGGCGTTGTACAGTTTGGCAGCGTGAAGACCGGTGAATTACAGGGACAGGCATTATTAGATGGTCTGGCAGAGCTAAAGGGTGAAGGACCGTATAACATCGAGCTGTTCGGTGGTGGTCCTGCAGATCCGAATGCACCGAATTTCTTCACAGGCGCAATGTCAGTATTACAGCCGAAGATTGATGATGGTACATTGAATGTTGTATCCGGTCAGATGGATTTCACACAGTGTGCAACATTAGACTGGGATAATGCAAAGGCACAGTCTCGTATGGATTCTATACTTTCTGGCTTCTATTCAGATCAGGAAATTGATGGTGTTCTGTCACCAAATGATGGAATTGCACGTGCAATCATTACATCTTGTGAGAATGCCGGACAGGAAATTCCGGTTGTTTCAGGTCTGGATGCAGAGAATGAATCAGTAGAGTGGATATGGTCCGGCAGACAGTATTCTACAGTTGCGAAGCCGACCGATGCACTTGTAGGCAAGACCGTTGAAATCGTAAAATCACTGCAGGCAGGTGAAGGAATGCCGGCTACAGATGTTATTACAAACAATGGAAAGATTGATGTTGCAATCTATGAGCTTCCTCCTGTTGTTGTAACAAAGGATAATGCAAAGGAAGCATTCGCAAACGATCCTGATCGTCTTGCACTTTTAAAATAGTACGTTTTATCAGAAGTGATTCCATTTTGAAAAAAATTGGGAACGTTATAATCAAGTCAGATTTGAGCAAGTCATGAAGTAAGTACAGCGAGGTGAAAAGAGTGGATCCGGTTATATTGTCAATGAAGAAGATAGACAAATCATTTATAGGTGTACATGCGCT
>CAYRJT010000135.1:0-7068 GCA_964424675.1 uncultured Lachnospiraceae bacterium | reverse complement strand
TGGGATCAATGTTCATCTCTTCAAAATACAGATATGTATAAATATCTGCTGCCGAGAGTGATCCGCCCGGATGACCGGCTTTGGCACTGTGTACTGCCGTTACGATGCCCTTACGGACTTCATTGGCCTGTTTCTGTAAATCCAATGTGTTCATATACATTCTCCTTTAATATTTATTTCGCTTGTCCATAGTAAGCACCTTCACCATGTTTCCGGAAATAGTGTTTATCCTGAAGAACCTGGGGAGCAGGTTTTACTTCCTGATTGATTAATTCAGTACGGTATGCCATCTTGGATACCTCTTCCAGTACCACCGCATTGTGCACAGCCTCTGCTGCATCTTTGCCCCAGGTAAAGGGCCCATGATTGGCACACAATACTGCAGGAACTGCCATCGGATCTCTGTCTTTAAAAGTATCAATAATCAGCAGACCCGTATTTTTCTCATACTCTCCGTTAATTTCGTCTCTGCTCAGACTTCTCGCACATGGAATCTCTCCATATATATAATCAGCATGTGTCGTTCCATAACAGGGAATGCTCCGTCCTGCCTGTGCCCATGAGGTTGCATATGAAGAATGAGTATGTACAATACCACCTATCTCTTCAAATGCCTTGTACAATTCCAGATGTGTCGGAGTATCTGAAGAAGGATGATACTTGCCTTCAACCTTTTCTCCCAGAAGATTCATGACAACCATATCTTCCGGTTTCAATTTGTCATACTCAACACCACTTGGTTTGATCACGAACAAACCTTTGTCCCGGTCGATTCCGCTAACATTACCCCAAGTAAAAGTAACCAGTCCATATGCAGGCAGCTTCATATTTGCTTCGTATACCTGCTGCTTCAATTCCTCTAACATCATATCATACCTCTCTTTTGGTTTCAATAATTAGTTTACTTAATAAACAAATTGATTTTCGTTTGTTTTTTGTGCATTTCTACCTAAGAAAATCAACCGCTGCACGCTCGATTGGAAGTCCCTTGGAATAGCGCGCAATAAAGGTATCAAATCCTACAACATCCTTGGCATCTGGTGATATCTTAGAGCCTGACATTCCTGCAAATACCTTATTTGTAAGATAATCAGCCAGAGACTCGCCCTGCTCACGGCTGATCATATAGGCAGCTAACAGTGCAATACCCCAGGCTCCCCCTTCACCAGCTGTTTCCATAACGGAAACCGGCGCATCGATTGCAGCCGCAAGGATACTCTGTCCCACACCCTTTGTTTTAAACAAACCACCATGTCCAAATATCTCATCTACCTTGACATTTTCCTGCTTTAATAGTATATCCAGTCCGGTCTTCAACGCGCCAAGAGATGTGAACAAATGAACTCTCATAAAGTTTGCAAGATTAAACTTGCTCTCCGGTGTCCTTGCAAATACCGGTCTTCCTTCTTCAAATCCTGTAATGTGCTCTCCTGAAAAATAATTATATGCTAATAATCCGCCACAGTCTGCATCTCCCTCAAGAGCCTTATTATATAATGTAGCAAACAGCTTGTTCATATCAACCTGAACACCAAAGCTCTCAGCAAATTCTTTAAAAATGCCTACCCATGCATTCAGATCTGAAGTGCAGTTGTTGCAGTGAACCATACCAACAAGATCTCCGCTTGGTGTTGTTACAAGGTCAATCTGCGGATATACCTTAGATAGCTCCTTCTCTAATACAATCATGGCAAATACACTGGTTCCGGCAGATACATTACCCGTTCTGACTGCTACACTGTTTGTTGCTGCCATACCGGTTCCTGCATCACCCTCGGGAGGGCATAATGGAATACCTGCCTGCAGCTGTCCAGATACATCCAGGAATCTGGCACCTTCTTCTGTCAGTGTCCCTGCATCCTCACCAGCTTTCAGTACTGTCGGGAATATATCCTCCAGCTTCCACAAAAATCCGTTAGATGCAGTCTTCTGATCAAACTGCTGTATCATTCTCTTGTTGAAGCTGCCTGTTTCTGTGTCTATCGGAAACATACCAGAAGCTTCACCGACACCAAGTACCTTCTTACCGGTCAGCTTCCAATGCAAAAATCCTGCCAAAGTTGTCTGATAGCAGATCTTTGATACATGATCCTCTTGATTCAATATCGCCTGGTACAAATGGGCGATGCTCCATCTTTGCGGAATATTGTACTGAAACAGCTCTGTCAGTTCTTTTGAAGCCTGTTCTGTCATTGTGTTTCTCCAGGTGCGGAACGGTACAAGCAATTCGCCATTTTCATCAAAAGGCATATATCCGTGCATCATGGCACTGAGACCGATGGCTCCCAATGACTGAATGGTCACACCATACTGCTTTTTGACATCCATTAACAGACTCTGATAGCAGTCCTGCAGTCCTGTTCTGATATCCTCCATGCTATAAGTCCAGATATTATTCTCAAATCTGTTTTCCCAGTCATGACTTCCTGATGCAATCGGTGCATGGTCCTCTCCGATTAACACTGCTTTGATTCTGGTAGAACCCAGTTCTATTCCCAGAATCGCCTTTCCATTCACAATTGTACTTTTTGCGTCACCCATAAATACCTGCCTCCTATTCAATGAATTCCTGTTTGATACCCATTATATTTAGTATATAACTTGTACGGTTATATGTACAAGTTGTTTATACCTTTATCCTTATTTCTGTATCATATTCTCTTTTTACAAGAATCCCGTATGATCATTTCTGGTTTGATGATTCTCGGAACCTTACTGTCCTCATCATCAACACCTTTGATCTTCTCCAGCAGCAGTTCTGCTACCATTTCACCTATTTTCTCCTGAGGGTGGGATATTGTTGTCAGATGCACCGGTCCATTTTCTGCGATCAAGGAATTGTCATATCCGGTAATCGATATGTCCTCAGGTACCTTCAGACCATAAGCCTCCAGTGCATGTATGACCTCTAATGCAATCTGATCGTTATAGCATACGATCGCATCCATCTCCATTCCACTCTCTACAAACTGCTTTACCATGGCTGCCGGCTTTTTTGTCCGGTCCTCTGTATGAAACAATATGACATTATCCGGATTGTAGTACATGCCTGCCTCATTCAATGCCTTGATATATCCTTTGTGCCTGGCTGTTCCCTGACTGTCATCAATCTTAAAAATACCTATAATATGTTGATGTCCCAGTTCGATCAGATACTTTGTCAGCAAATAAGTACCCTCTACATCATCCATCACAACATTGGGTCTGTCCTTCATCTGCGGATATGTTCCCTGTAGAAATACATACGGCAGTCTCATCAGATCCAGTGCTTCATACTGATTCATATGTTTACAGTAAATTTCGCTCTTACTGGGTTCAATAATGAGACCGTCTATATCCTTTGTCATGATATCTTCCAGTGCTTTTGCTTCATTCTTCTGACTGTTTCCTGTATTTTTTAGAATGATGCTGTAGCCCTCTCTTGTCATAACATGATCAATTCCCTGAATCACTCTCGGAAAAATATAATCCGAAATATAGGTCGTTACCACAGCTATATTGTGTGAACTGCCTACTCCGACACGCCCACGTTCTACGCAATAGGTTCCCTTACCATGTACTGCCTCCAGCAGTCCCTCATGCTCTAGTATAGAAAGTGCTTTTCTGACCGTATGTCTGCTGACCTGATACTGTGCAGCAAGTTCATTTTCCGACGCAATCTTATCCCCTGGCCTGATTTTGCCGGCAAGCATGTCCTGTTTCAAATGATCCATTAATATGTAATATTTAGACTGGCCGTTCTCATGTGCCATGTATCTATCACCTGCTTTCGTATAAAATCTATATTACTACTTGTTAGGTCATCTATACAAGTTGATTTTAATAAAATCTTTCTTATACATAATACGACGCTTTTCTTGTGTAAAAATAAACATTACATTATTTTATTGTATTTGGTGCATCCAAATGTATTGTGTGGTATGTTAAGAATACAAAGAAAGGATGTATGCAGATGAAAAAGACAAAAGAATTGCATGAAATACTGTACGATCTACGTACGGCTAACGGACTGAAACAGATTCATATTGCCAACCTGCTTGGAATACGCCAACAAACCTATTCTACTTATGAAAAAGGTACCAGTGAGATCCCTTCCAGATTTCTGGTTCAGCTGGCTCAGTATTATAATGTTCATACAGACTACATTCTCGGCAACACATCTACTCTGAGCAGTACTATGGAATTGAATATTCCGTTTACTCCGGAGTATACTGTCGGTGAATTTCTTGCCATCTGTATGTCACTGGATGAAAAAAGTAAGCATGAATTATATGATTATGCTAAGTATTTAAGTCAAAAATCCTAGTACCTACTCAGATACACCGGCAATGAGAGCCGAAAAGGAAAAGGAAACACTATTACCATCATCTTCAATGTCAACGGTATAGCTCTTTGTCTGAAATCCGTTTGCACGCAATGTAATCACATGTGAACCTGTTACCTTTTTAAAGTTACAGGGTGCAATTCCTACATAATTACCATCCAGATATACCTCCGCACTCTCTGGTCCATCGATATATACCCTGCTGTCTGCAGACGTTACAGTCGATGAGGAGCTCGAAGAGGAGGAGCTGCTGGATGAGTTTGAGGATGATGAACTTGAACTGCTGGAGCTGCTCGATGTAGGAACCGAGGTCATGGATGTCAGCTGATTCAATAATGAATTCAACAATTCCGATGTACTTGGAATTGTACTGGATGTAGCTGTCATGGAGCTGCTGCTTCTCGTACTGCTTGATGATGTACTTTCATCACCATCATTTTCTAACTCTATCTCAATTTCAGCCAGCGGAGCACCTATTCTTATATTTTTCGACAAAGTCTTATATCCCTGTGCCATAGCATTAATCTGATGCACGCCATAACTCAGCTCTACAAGATCTGTATAGTCCACTGGTTTTCCATCTATCTCCAGCTCTGCATATGCCGGATTCATGATGAAAGATATCTTTCCTGTGATGACCTTTTCAATCTCTATCTCGGCAAGATCGATCTCGGTTTCCTCATCTCTCATGACTGTTACGTCAGATTCACCGGTATTTCCCTCATTTGTCAGTCGGACATGATACTCTCCCTCCGGAACGATCAACAGCATTTCCGAACTGATTGGTTTGATCACAGACTGACCTACCTCAATCCATCCGCCAATAAAATACTCGTCATTGAGCAGCCGGATATACCCATGACCCTTTTGTATCATAATGGAGGTGATCATCCTGTTATATCCTTTGATGGTCAGAGTATCCTGATCATTAATATCCATCAGTTCTACGACTTGATTCTCTGATGTTACAATCAGATTATCTGTATACATATATTTTTCATTTGGCAGCTGCAGTATTTTTTTGTCTTTATCAAATGTAAATTTGACAACATCCGTATATGTCCATGTGTTTGTAGATACTGCCATGTTCTGTACGATCTTGGAATGTGAGGAATAGTTCAGATCAACGATTTCCCCGATTGGTATCTGTGCAACAGACATGACTTCTCCATATTGATCTGCAGCCTCTGTTGTTCCGTCATAATAAAGGGCATACCGTTTTCCTGATACAACAGACTGAAAATTCAGGATTTTATCTTCTGTATCCCGGTATATTACAACAGCAGTATCATCTTTTGTTAATTGTGTATCAACGGTTTCTGCATCTGCATTTTCGGTATCATTTATATTGCCTTTTGATTGTGTATTCATATCCATGACAATCAGATAGCATGCCATAAATAAAACCACCAATATCATGGTTACAGGAACCAATGGAAAATTTGTCTTATTCATATATCTGCCTTCATCAGTTGATTCTTTGGTACTCTATCAATAATTTATCACATATTGCTCTAAAAAGAAATGCTTTGCACTGTTTTGCTCTACTATCTTTCTCAGCTTTTCAATATTCTTTTCCGGAATCCATGCTTTGTTTGAGTTATAGTAATGGTTTGCCATTTTCCAGAATTTTTCTGGATATGCAAGTCTAAAAAACAGATTTTTCCGTTCTTCTTCGCTTAATGGATTGATTTTTTCATAGGCTTCCAATACCAGTTTTCCCATCGCAACGGCCCAATCATTTTTCTCCAGTACCTTTCTGATAAACTGATACAGGTCATAAACCGGAGTATCTAGTTGAAACTTCTCAAAATTGATTGTTGCGGTATTCTGTTCTGACATAATAATATTATGGTATGTATATTCGCCGTGACAAATCTGTCCTTTCTTCCGTATTGTATCCTGAAAACATGGTTCATCCCACGTCCGGGTCAGTTCCAGTACTTCCTCCGCTTCACTGTAAAATGTATCAAAATACTTTGCAAAGTATAGCTCAAACTCCGATTTACAGCTGCGTCGGCGCATATAGTTCATGACTTTTCTCAATTCCCGTGTATGCTTCTGAAACTCATTCTTAATCGAATGAATCACCATTTCCTCTATGCCTTCCATCTCCGGACATATCATTGCTCTGTGCAGCCTGGCTAAATTGCCTGCTGCCTCCTTGATTTCATCCGGATGACAGATATTACATTCTGGTCCCTCATAACAGTCTTTTAAAATATATGTATGGTTCATCTTGTCGGTTGACAAGATCTGGTTTTCTTTATTTCTGACATAAGAATCTACTTCTGTGATACCGGCAAGTCGGATCCTCGACAGCAGCCGATCCTGAAAATCAACTCTGCTTTCACGCCCTGTATACTCACGTAGTATTTTTAATCCCTGATCTGTCTCACAAATAAGAGCGCCTCGCCCTTTGTAGGTGCGAAGCACTTCTAAATCGTAGTTTTCCAGCACACCGATTCTCTTATCATCCACCATCATTCCCCCTAGGTATTGTTTCATTACCTAGTGTATGAATAAAGAAAATCAAATATGTTAAAACTCCTTCTGTATTTTAATGATCAAATCCGGCAGCTGTTCCTTCAGATAGACTGCCGTATTGTGTTCCGGTGTTTCGATGACATCCTCTAACAGCCACTCCAGTACCTGTCCGATTTCTTTCCCCGGCTTCATTCCGGCCTTAATAACATCTCTTCCCGTGATTGCAAGATCCTTTAATGATACACATTCATGTGCTG
>CAYRJT010000134.1:0-7084 GCA_964424675.1 uncultured Lachnospiraceae bacterium | reverse complement strand
TCGGAGAGCTGAGCAGGGAAGAAGCCACTCAGGAAGTCATCATGTCCCATATATTGAATTCGAGTAAAGGAGAATAGACAATGGATAAAGCAATAAGTGTATTAAAGAAAAACACAATGGTCATTGCGCTCATTGTGGTATTGATCTTCTTCACAGTAGCAACCGGAGGAAAGATGCTGTTACCACAGAACGTTAACAACCTGATTTCACAGAATGCATATGTATTTATTCTTGCAACCGGTATGCTGTTGTGTATTCTGACCGGTGGTAATATTGACCTTTCGGTTGGCTGCGTAGTATGTATTTCAGGGGCAATCGGCGGCAGTCTGATGGTTCAAAAGGATATCAGTCCGGCACTTGCTATTCCGGTCATGCTGCTGATGGGTATTGTGATTGGTATCTGGCAGGGTTTCTGGATTGCATACGTCAGGATTCCACCCTTTATCGTAACACTAGCCGGTATGTTAATCTGGAGAGGGCTATCCAACGTTATCCTGCAGGGACTTACATTGGCACCGCTTCCTGATAGCTATCTTGCACTATTTAATAATTATGTACCTGATTTTCTTGGCGGAACTACCATTAATTATACATGTATTCTGGTTGGAATCATTGTATGTATTGTATATATCCTATTACAGCTTCGTGGCCGCGTATCAAAGGCGAAGAAGGGCTATGAAACAGAGAATATGTCGTCTATGATCATGAAAATTGCAGTGATTTGTGCCGTGATTCTGTGGTTTACTTATAAGCTGTCATTATATAAAGGGATTCCGTTTATGCTCCTTTGGATTGCTGCCATTGTATTTATCTATACATACATTACCAGAAAGACAGTGATTGGCCGTCACATATATGCAGTCGGCGGTAATGAAAAGGCTACAAAGCTTTCCGGCATCAATACGAATCATATTTACTTTTTTGTATACCTGAATATGGCATTTTTAGCAGCGGTGGCAGGACTTGTAACAGCAGCACGTTTGAATTCTGCAAATCCTACAGCCGGTGTCAACTATGAAATGGATGCCATCGGCGCCTGCTTTATCGGTGGTGCCTCAGCATACGGTGGTATCGGTTCTACCGGTGGAGTTGTAGTCGGAGCCCTGCTGATGGGTGTCATCAATCAGGGTATGATCATCATGGGTGTAGACGCAAACTGGCAGAAGGTAGTAAAGGGCGGCGTTCTGTTACTTGCAGTTATCTTTGATGTTCTGTCTAAAAAGAGCGATAAATAATCAGATGAAAACAGAAGAGACCCCAATCAGGCTATGGGGTCTCTTTTCTATGGTTTAGATTTGCAGTCAATGATGATATAATGAGCTATGCTCATGATATAATGAGAAAGAAAGCCATAGGGAGAGAATATCTATGTTTGATATAGAAGAAGAGTTAAAGAAGCTGCCGCGTAAGCCGGGCGTTTATATCATGCATGATGAGGATGATGCAATTATATATGTCGGAAAGGCCATCATTCTGCGAAATCGTGTCCGTTCTTATTTCCGTGAGAGTACAAATAAAACTGCCAAGATTCAGAAAATGGTATCACTGATTAAGCGTTTCGAGTATATTGTAACGGATTCTGAGCTGGAAGCGCTGGTACTGGAAAACAATCTGATTAAAGAATACCAGCCAAAGTATAATACCATGCTTAAGGATGATAAAACGTATCCTTATATCAAGGTCACCACCGGCGAAGAGTATCCCAGAGTATTGATTACAAGAGAACAGAAAAAGGATAACGCCAAGTATTATGGTCCCTATTCTGCAGCAGGCGCTGTAAAGGATACAGTGGAGCTGCTGAGAAGACTCTATAAGCTTCGTACCTGTACCAGAAACTTTTCTGCAGGCACCAACTCAGGAAAGCCCTGTCTGTATTATCATATCAATCAATGCAGTGCGCCATGTATCGGTGCAGTTTCAAAGGAAGACTACCGGGCGGCAATTGATCAGGCTGTGGATTTTCTTGGAGGAAACTATAAGCCGATTCTTCAGGAGCTGGAAGGAAAGATGGAGCAGGCATCTGAGGAAATGGATTATGAGAAGGCAAAAGAGTACCGGGATCTGCTTTATAGCGTAAAGGGAGTGGCACAAAAGCAGAAGATTACCAATCATAACGGAGATGACAGGGACATTATAGCACTGGCTACAAATGAAAGTGCAGGAGTGGTTCAGATTTTTTTTGTACGTGACGGAAAATTGATTGGACGGGAACATTTTTACATGACCAATATTGATGAGAATGACCGGGGAAAGATCATACAGGGATTTATCCAGCAGTTTTATGCCGGCACACCTTTTATCCCGCGAGAGTTGATGATACAGGAGACAGTAGAGGACACAGAGCTGATTGAGCAGTGGCTTAGCGAGCTACGCGGAAAAAAGGTCAGGATCGTGGTTCCACAAAAAGGTCAGAAGGAAAAGCTGGTCGAACTTGCAGCGCAGAATGCAGCAATCATACTCAAACAGGATGAGGATAAGCTAAAACGTGAGGTCAGCAAGACCTCCGGTGCACTGCAGGAGATTGCTGATCTACTGGATATCAGTGGCGTTCATCGTATAGAAGCATTTGATATTTCAAATATTAGCGGATATGAATCTGTTGGCTCTATGGTGGTATATGAAGGCGGTAAACCCAAAAGAAGTGATTACAGAAAGTTTAAGATCAAGTCCGTTCAAGGGCCGGATGATTATGCAAGTATGGAAGAGGTGCTGGGCCGCAGATTCGCGCATGGTCTGCAGGAGCTGGAGGAAATCAAAGGGAATATAAGTCATTTCACAAGCTTTTCAGCGGAGTCTGAGGTGGCAGAAGCAGCACGTTACGGCAAATTCACAAAGTTTCCGGATCTGATTATGATGGATGGTGGAAAAGGACAGGTTCATGTGGCCACAAAGGTACTGGCAGAACTCGGGCTGGACATTCCCGTATGTGGTATGGTCAAGGATGATAATCACAGGACAAGAGGACTTTACTTTCATGACGTTGAACTGCCGATAGACAGAGGGTCGGAGGGTTTTAAACTGATTACGCGCGTTCAGGATGAGGCACACAGATTTGCCATTGAGTATCACCGCTCACTACGAACAAAAGGACAGGTACATTCGATTCTGGATGATATTCAGGGAGTCGGTGAGAAACGGCGCAGGGCATTGATGAAGCATTTTGAATCCATTGATGATCTAAAGGAAGCTTCGGTTGATGATATTATGAAAGTTCCAAGTCTGAACCGGCCGACAGCAGAACAAATCCATGCATTCTTTCATGAAAAGGCTGTAAAATAGCGAAACAGGATGGTTGATGTTCAAAGTTTTGTATGTTATCATGAATAAAGTGGTCTAAAATAGACAAAGGAGAGATATAGTATGGCGACAGTAGCATTAACAAAGTTAATTGATAAGATGAAGCTTCAGAATCTGACACCGGATATTAGTATTTCCAGTATCAAGATCACACAGCCGGACATTAACAGACCGGCACTGCAGTTAACCGGTTTTTTTGAGCATTTTGAGAGATCTCGTGTTCAAATCATTGGTTTTGTTGAGTATACTTATATGGAAAAGATGGAAAGTGACCGAAAGCAGGAGATCTTTACGAAGATGATGGATGATGAGGTGGCGATTCCATGTTTCGTATTCTGCCGTGATCTGACACCGGATCCTTTGTTCTTAGATGTAGCAGTGAAACATGGTGTTCCTGTTTTAAGTACATCAAAGTCAACCTCTTCCTTTATGTCTGAGATTATCAGATGGCTGAATGTCAAACTGGCACCCTGTATTTCCGTACACGGAGTATTGGTGGATGTATATGGCGAGGGTGTATTGATCACGGGTGAAAGTGGTATTGGTAAGAGCGAAGCGGCACTGGAGCTGATCAAAAGAGGACATCGTCTGGTTACGGATGATGTGGTAGAGATCAGAAAGGTCAGCGATGATACACTGATTGGTTCTGCACCGGACATTACACGGTACCTGATCGAACTGAGAGGTATCGGAATCGTCGATGTAAAGACATTGTTTGGTGTTTCTTCCGTAAAGGATACACAGTCCATAGACCTGGTCATCAAGCTGGAGGAGTGGAATAAAGATAAGGAATATGACAGAATCGGTCTTGAAGAAGAGTATACAGAGTATCTGGGAAATAAGATCGTATGTCACAGCATTCCGATCAGGCCCGGACGTAATCTGGCAGTCATCTGTGAATCAGCGGCTGTCAATTACAGACAGAAAAAGATGGGTTATAATGCTGCAAAAGAGTTATATTCCCGGGTACAAAATTCTTTGAATAAAAGAAATGAAGAAGATGCAGAATAGGAGAACGCAGGATGAGTAAGTATTGTTTTGGGGTAGATGTAGGTGGCACAACAGTAAAAATGGGTCTTTTCAGTATTGACGGGGAATTGCTGGACAACTGGGAGATCGTAACAAGAACAGAAAATGCAGGAGTTCATATCGTTCCGGATATTGCAGCCTCTATTTTAGATAAGATTGCTGAGAAGTCAATGGCACGTGAAGATATTGCCGGTGTTGGGATCGGAGTACCGGGACCTGTAGATGAAAATGGAATTGTTTATAAAACAGCAAATACAGGATGGGGAGTTTTTAACCTGAAAAAGGAACTGAAAGACCTTTTGAACATGAATGTTAAGACAGGCAATGATGCAAATGTCGCAGCGCTCGGAGAGATGTGGAAGGGTGGTGCGCAGGGATATCAAAATGTTGTACTTGTGACTCTTGGTACCGGCGTCGGCGGCGGCATTATTATCAACGGAAAGATATTGACCGGGGCGACAGGAGCCGGCGGAGAGATTGGTCATATGCATATCCGGGATGGGGAGCAGGAAAAATGCGGATGTGGTAATTATGGCTGTCTGGAGCAATATGCATCTGCAACAGGAGTTGTCAGACTGGCGAACAGAAAACTGGCGGCCTGTGATAAACCATCTGTTTTACGAACAGGTGAGATCAGCGCAAAGGCGGTATTTGATGCTGTTAAAAGTGGTGATGCATTGGCAACAGAGATCATAGAGGAGTTTGGAGAGTATCTTGGAAAGGGTCTGGCTCTGGTTGGCGGAGTATGCAATCCTGAGGTATTTGTACTCGGCGGAGGAGTATCCAAGGCAGGTACAATATTGATTGATTATGTACAGAAGTATTATCAGAAGTATGTATTTAATGGCAGTCGTGAAGCTAGGTTCACCCTTGCAACACTGGGTAATAGCGCGGGTATCTATGGAGCAGCAAAGATGGTATTATAAAAATAGAAATTAGGGGAAGCAGACTTGAGACAGGAATCACTGGAGCAAATACGTCAGATCTTACAACCATCAGATATATTATTAGAGGAACCGATGAAAAAGCATACGACCTTTCGGGCAGGTGGAAATGCTGCTGTATTTTTGACACCTGAAAGCGAGGAACAGCTGTCCAGGGTGCTGCAGACTCTTCGAGAGAGAGATGAGGAGTACTATATTCTCGGCAATGGAAGCAATTTACTGGTCAGTGATGGAGGATATGCAGGTACTGTAATACAAATCTATCAAAACATGAACGCTATACGGTTTATAGACACTGTTATGGAAGTGTCTGCCGGAGTACTTTTATCCCAGGCAGCATCCGCAGCATATGAACAGGGGCTGACCGGCATGGAATTTGCATCCGGTATCCCGGGTACTCTGGGCGGTGCTATCGTTATGAATGCCGGGGCATATGGCGGAGAAATGAAACAGATTGTGAAATCTGTGCGTGTGCTGCAGGACAACGGACAGATATTGACGCTCAGCTGTGAGGAGATGGAATTTGGTTACAGAACCAGTCTGATCAAACAGAGACCCTACATCGTGCTGAGTGCAGAGCTGCAGCTGTTTCCCGGTGAACAGGATCAAATCAGGGCAAGAATGAATGAGTTGAAGGCACAACGTATAGAGAAACAGCCACTGGAATATCCGAGCGCAGGTAGTACATTTAAGCGTCCAGAGGGGTATTTTGCCGGCAAGCTGATTACGGACGCAGGACTTCGTGGATATCAGATTGGCGGAGCTCAGGTGTCAGAGAAGCATTGTGGATTTATTATCAATCGTAAGGATGCCTCGGCATCGGATATTATGATGCTGATCCGCCATGTGATACAGGAGGTGAACAGACAGTTCGGCGTGACGCTGGAGCCGGAGGTCTGTATGTTGGGTGAGTTTGACTAAGGAGCAGCGAATATGAGATTTGTGATTGTAACAGGTATGTCAGGGGCAGGAAAGAGTACGGCATTAAAGATGCTTGAGGATGCCGGATATTACTGTGTGGATAATCTGCCGGTACCATTGATTGAGAAATTCTCAGAATTGGTTTCCATGCCGAACAGTGAGACTGAAAAGGTCGCATTGGGCGTAGACGTACGTACGGGACAGGCATTTGAAGAATTGGCAAAGGTATTGGACAGCATGAAGACGGCGGGGTTTCCGTATGAAGTGCTGTTTTTTGAGTCTTCTGACGAGGTGCTGATCAAGAGATATAAAGAGACAAGACGCAGTCATCCACTGGCGGCAGGAGGACGGATTGATCAGGGTATCGAAAGAGAAAGAGCAAAACTGAGCGACATTAAAAAGCGCGCTGACTATATACTGGATACCAGCCAGCTGCTGACTCGCGAGTTAAAAGCGGAGCTGGACCGGATATTTGTAAGCAATCAGAATTATAACAGTTTGTATATCACAATTTTATCTTTTGGATTCAAGTATGGGATTCCGACAGATTCCGATCTGGTGTTTGATGTGAGATTTCTGCCGAATCCATATTATTTTGATGAAATGAAAAATAAAACAGGAAATGATCAGATTGTACGAAATTATGTCATGAATTTTAAAGAAGCAGGTATTTTCTTGGATAAACTGGAGGATATGCTGCAGTTTTTAATACCGAACTATATTCTGGAGGGAAAGAATCAGCTGATTATATCAATAGGATGTACCGGTGGCAAACACAGAAGTGTAACACTGGCAAATGAACTATATCAGCGGATTAAGGATAAAGGTGACTATGGATTGAGAGTCGAGCATAAAGATATTATGAAGGACTCGTTGAGAAAATAACAAGAGAG
>CAYRJT010000133.1:0-7100 GCA_964424675.1 uncultured Lachnospiraceae bacterium | reverse complement strand
AAGCATTTGAGAACTTCTTTTCAGATTTTTCAAATGTAGGATTCTCAGACAACTTTCATACAGACCTGATTGAGAAAGACGGCGAGTATGTATTGGAAGCAGAACTTCCGGGATTCGATAAGAAAGATATAAACATCGACCTGAAGCAGGATATCCTGACAATCAGTGCCGTTCACGATGACGAATCCGAAGACAAGAAGGACGATAAGAAGTATCTGCGCAGAGAGAGGCGTTACCAGTCCTACCAGAGAAGCTTCCGCGTTCCGAACGTAGCCCCTGAAGATATTGATGCTTCCTATGAAAAGGGTATACTGGAACTGAAGTTCCCGAAGAAAGATCCGGCAGAACCGGAAATCAAGAAAATCGAAGTCAAATAAATTCCGTCGAAATACCCAAGGGTATTCCGACAAAGACAGCCCCGCAGGATTCATTCCTGTGGGGCTGCTCTTGTTATCATTTTATTTAATTATCTACTGAAATTCCCTTGGAATCTTCCTTCTGTGCCTTGACGAACTCTTCTGCCATATTCTTTTCCCTCTGTGTCACCTTTTTGTGCTCCTTGGGCTGATTGATGACCACCTGTGGGAAAGGTATACTGATATTATATTTGTCACACATCAGTTTCAATTCTCTCGTCAGATCTCTGGTGAGCTGTATCCGGTCTTTCTCCTCGCATTGCGCCAGTATACGCAGAGTTATGCAGGAATCATTTAGCCCGACAACACCTTTATAGTATGGACCTGACACAACATTCGACAACCGTTCCTTCATAAGCGGCAGTTCCTTCTTCAGTACACTCTCCACATGCTCCAGCGATTCATCATATTCAATGCCGAGGTCACAATACGCCTGCGAATACTTCTTCGTCATATTCACCACTTCTTTGACCGTCGAGTTATTAAAGATCTTAATATTCTGACTCGCATCCTCCACCTTGGTCGAACGGATTCCAATCTCCAGCACAGTTCCACGCCACGTACCAATGGTAATGATATCGCCAACCCGGAATTCTCCCTCAAATACAATGAAAATCCCCGCCAACACATCACTAATCAAAGACTGCGCTCCAAGTCCAAGTACAATTCCCATAATACCTGCAGATGCAAAGAGCGCCTTCGAATCAATCCCGATAAACGACATACAATAGAAAATTGCACCTATAATGGATATGTATTTTGCAAAGCTGCAAATCAGCCGCCCGATGGTCTCTGCGCGTGCACCCATATCCGACGAAATCATTTTAATCAGCTTACGCAGAACACTTGTAATCACCAGCACTTCAATCATAACAATTCCGATATAGGTATAGGAAAAAATGTTAGGCTTCTTTTCCCATCTCTTATGTATGATATATGAGAAGATTGAGTTTTTGTCATAAGCTCCTCTCTGTAAATAGACGATGACCACAAATATACACGCTGTCAGCAGCAAAATAATATAGATGATTCTTTTCATCTTTTCTTCAGGTGATTGATCCCTCCATGGAATTTTTGCCGTATTGTCATAGCGTCCTACAATCGATTGAACCCTTCTGCTTTTCTCACCCAGCTGAACGTCTATCATGCCCTTTGGCTCTGCCTTGAACTGGCCTGCATTTTCTGTCGTCTTGTCCTCGTCTGTATCCTCTTCCTGTATATCATCTACATGGTGCCGAAGCAACAGAGAGCCCATCAACAACACCAGCAAAAAAAGACTGACCGCGGTCACAATAAAGGTGATTTCCAGTATTCCATTTCCGATATTTCTAACTGGCACCGCCACATAGATATACTGATCCTCGTACTGCATACCCGAAACAAAGCATTTGGTTCCGATAATGGTCTGATATCCCGTATAGTCATCCTCATAGACAGCATCTGTAACGCCAAGTCTTGAGGCATCTGCATTCATATAGCTTGCATTGGGATAGTAGGTTACGAGTCGGGTTTCTGTATCAATTGCGAAGACAAATCCCTTGTCCTCAACTGCGACATTATGTAGTGCCTCCGTCAGCTGCGCCGTTCTGATTCTGCTCTGCAGTCTTCTCGGAGATAAGCCCAGCTGTACCATACCGGGCGCATCCTGACGCTCTACCCCGATATACTGCATATAGCCATGCTCTGCTGTATCATCCTCTTGTGCCTCCTGTACAATCACGTTCTTGTAGCCCTTGACAACATCCCAAAATGCATAAGATTGATCCTCTTTATTTCTGCTGAGGGTAAAATCCTTGTAGGCCGTATTGGTTGCAACTGTCTTTCCCTGTTCATCAAACACATATATGAATTCAATCTGTGCCCGCTCAGCAAGCTCAGATAATCTGGCATCGTCTAACAGTGTTGGGTCATGAGCAATCAGACCTGCTACATTTTCAGCACGTCCGGCATATTCCTCATTATACTGTTTTTTAAGCTCCAGCAGCGTCGCCTCATTTTCTTTGAAAATAGCATCCATCGCCGTCAGCTTATTGTCAAAACGCACCGACTGCGCCGACAATACATTTAACCATTGTACATAATAAGAGCTGCAAAAAAGCAGTACCATTCCAATAATCAATATGTTCTTACATTTATTTGCGAGTATTTTATCCAAATAAAGATGCCTGCCAACCTTGATGACATCAGCCTCACTTTGATGCTTGTGTTTTTTGAGACGGTCTGTGTGAACTAAATTCACATAGATGACAATAAGAATCAGAATCAGAGCAAACATCGCCAAGAGCAGCATGATCTTACGCATCCCATATCCATCCATCTCTGCCTTTGGTATGGTTGCAATCAACAGACAGGTCTCACTTAGCTCCCTGCACTGGCAGTAGAACTGATTTCCCTGTCTCGTAATCCAGCCACAGTATCCGTTGTATAGATGTGCCTTATCTATTCCAACCTTTTCAACATTTTGTCCAATCAGCTCCTTCTGCGGATGATAGGTAATCATCCCCTCCTGACAGTCCACTGCAACAATATAGCCCGTACTGCCAACACGAATATTTCCTAATGAATAATCCGGCATCGTCAGTGCTTTTTCATAATCAAATTCGGCCTGAGATTCTCTTCCTCCGATGAGAATACCTCCATCCTTTAATTTGGAGGCATAGTACACCATCGTCCCGTCATCCTGCAAAAGCTGCTCAAGCTGCCCTGCCTGGTTCCGGTCGAGCATATATAACTCATCCAGTTCCCATTCTGCTGCCATCTGGTCGAAATCTGCTGCTTCATTTGTCTCATAATAATAGGCCAGCGAATCTATCTTTGCCTGATTGAAAGCATCATAGCTCGCCCTGCTCTCTGCTGCCATTGCCTCATTAGACTGCATCCTGCGCTGTGCCAGATCCAATTCCAGAGAAAAGTTCTCAACCTGCCTCTTCATGGTATATTCGGTCTGTACAAAATAAAGCACCAGTCCCAAAATCATCAATACTGCCAGCACCAGAATGATGTCCATAATAATTTTCTTTGTCTGTCTGTGCTTCCTCATAAATTTACTCCTCATCTGTCATTGGTTACGATCTGTGTAAGTATCTCTTCTAAGCTGACCTCTCCTGCGATATATCCTTCAAAATCTAAATCAGCCATATCAGCATCGGATACAATGTCCACTGCACTCTCTGGCATTTTATCTGCTCTGCCTGATTCTATCATGGAAATGCAATAAACCACATTGTTCCTGTTTGCTCTTGGTTTTAGCACATAAGCTTCCTTCGCATATTCATATCCCGCCTCTATATTCCCATCAAGCATTTCAATGATTGCCAGATTTCGCAGAACATTATCGTTATCCTTTTCTATCTGCCAAGCCGCTTCCATCAGATCACGTGCTTCCTGTACCTCTCCCTGAATCAGATGTATTTGCGCTGCCAGACAGGGGGGCTCCAGATAATTTGGAGCTAACCTCCAGGACTCCTCGTAGTAAGAACATATCCGCTCCGAATCAGTGGTCAGCATTGCCATATAGTAATACAGACGTGCCGGGTCATAATCAGAGTCTAAAAGCAGTGATTCCAGTTCTTGTTGCATCCTGCTTGCAGTCATGCCACTAATTGCATAACCACTTCCGCCTTCTTTTTCTGCTCCTGCTTCAAATAAAAGCTCTCTTACCTTATCATCTGTATTCTCTATCCTGTCAATTTCTTTCTGATAAAACAGAATTCGATTCCCCGATGTCATCCAAAATGTATCTTGCAAAAGCCAGGGGACTGTCTCTTCGAGCTTGTAATACCGTCCGTACTCCATTGCCAGATCTGTATACATCGTGCCGGCAACGACATTGATATCATATCTGTACAAACAATCCTCCATATCATCAAAGGCTTCATTCACATACCCTTCCCTGATTTTCTCCCTTGCTTCCCTCATAATTTGAATCGATTTCCAGAAATCCGGCTCCAGGAGATTTGTCTGCTGATAAAGAAACAGTCCGGCTGCTGTCAATGCTCCAATCAGACATATGAGCTCCGTCCATTTTCTCTTCTTCATCTGATGACTGTCTTTTTCATTGCACATATAGCTTACCCCGAATACTTTTCTGTTGATTCCTTATATTGCTTCTGATCCGGATTCCAGAAATAGATGATGTCCCGTTCCCTGTCGGTCACACTGCGTACCAGCTGCAAATCCATATATCCGTCCTGATTAAAATCCTGCTGGCATAAAAACAGCTGCATATCCCCGTCCACATCATCAATCTGCGTATTGAATACCAGACTGTCTTCATTGTCTCGCTCATCATAAATACTAAAATAATATCGCGTCATCGGCACATAATAACCCTCACCAGTCAATGCATCTGAACCTGCATAGACCAGCTTTATGTATTGTGCAGGCATATCCTCGCGCGGTCGGAGCAGGTACTCCATTTTGCCCATCTCCTCGTGCTGCTCCTCATAATTTCTTTCCATATCTCGGATTTGGGCCTCATAGTCCAGACCTGCCTGCAGATTCTCCAGCTCATCTTGGTTTTTTATGGTTTGATTGATGCATTGTCCTCTTTCATAAATCTCATATCGTTCTGCCAGATATACCATATCTCTGGAGTCTGCGAGACGAGATATCTTACTATCCACAATCAAGTAAGCTGTAATAGAAAAAATCACCAGTATACTGAGTAGGATCGTAACGGAAAAAAGGGCCTTATTCTTTGCCTTCATTTGGTTGATATCCCTTTTCATCTATAGCTTCTCCTCCATCCCCAGGTATCTCAGCCGGCCTTGCTCGAATCTCCACAGCTCATAGACCGGGCTTTTCCACGTTCCCTGATTGCAGTACAATCGCTTTTCTCTCGCAGCCGGAGTAATGCTGACTCCCGTCAGCGTTCCGCCATAGATGAATTCATTACGGACAGGATTCCACAGATAAATCTGATGCCTGTATAATCCGGTATCTTCTCCATTCTCTATGATATCATCTTGCAAAACCATATCCGGATATCCATCAAAATTATAATCCCGGTCTGCAGCTACAGATCCGTCAAAATCCTGTAAAATTATGGTCTGCAACAATTCACTTTGATTTGATTCATACATCTGTCCACGATATAGGTTAAGCAGCATAATGTTCTTTTCCTCAGGATTCTCAAATATAGTCTCTTTTTTATCCAGCCAATCCACTTCACTATTTACAATCTCACTGCCATCAACATAAATTGCCCTCTGGTAACTGCTCCCTTCGAATAGAGCTTCCATAATACGTCTATTTCGCATACGCGCTGTATCCCATTCACAGCCATATTTCAGGATGAAATTCATCACAGCCAGGTCTTGGGCTTTCCTGTAGCGCTCCTTTTCTTCCTCTATGCTCTCCTTCAGCTCATCCGTATCAGTCTGCAGTTCCTCGATATGTGCTCTTTGCCGCGCAATCTGCGCCTCCTCAGTCTTGAGTACATAGCCAGTCTCCATCACTGAAATCAACACAATCAAAAGCAACAGAAAAAGTACCAGATTCACCAGACGCAGTAACCATGTCAAAGCATGTCCTCTCAAAATCTGCTTTCGTACCCGTATCTGCTCTGCCTCTGTCGCCTGCTCCATTCCTGTTGTCTGCTCCGGCATTACCTGCGTATCTTCGCTCTCTTCCAAAACTTCTGACCCCATTTTCTACATGAACTGACAAATTGTATCCACTCTCTTTTAATAGTACCATAATTATATTCTGATGGGTATGGAAAGTTGCAATTCCCTCTGGAGTATTGTATGATAACAATCGTGAGTTCGTAACCTTCCTCACAGAGGCGCACTGCTAAAAATAAGGCTGCATACGCCAAAAAAACAAAACTACAGGGAGAAATGAATATGAAAAACAAAAAAGTACTGATCACCACACAGGCAGCAGCCATTGCTGCTATCTACATTGTGCTGACCTATATTGCCAATGCATTTGGTCTCGCAAACTATGCTGTTCAGGTACGCTTCTCAGAAGCACTCACCATCCTGCCCTATTTTACTCCGATTGCCATCCCCGGTCTGTTCATCGGCTGTCTGCTCAGCAATCTCTTAACCGGCTGCATGCCTCTCGATGTCATCTTCGGAAGTCTCGCCACCCTGATTGGAGCCATCGGCACCTATCTGCTGCGCCACGCATCAGATCGTATAGCCGCAACGCGCTCAATCAGTTCTGCTCAGTCAAAAAGCAGCCATGCCATCGCCACCTTCATCAAGTTGCTGACACCGCTGCCGCCTATCATCGCCAATACCCTGATTGTCCCCTACGTTCTGTCCTACGTCTACCACTTTGAAGGTTCCATTCCTTACTTCATGCTGACCGTAGGCATCGGAGAACTCATCTCCTGCGGACTCCTCGGACTCACTCTTTTATTCTCGCTTATGAAATACGAATACACCATATTTCCAAAGCTTTCATAAACATATCCCCTTCCAACAACGTTCAGCGGAGCAGGGGCAAATACAGCAGACGCATGTCAACACCGAGGTCAAGCCAAAGGAGTCCGAAGACGAAAAAAAGATGAGAGCCAATCTCTCATCTTTTTTGCATTCGGCTAAGGAGGACGACGCGTCGAGGTGTGACATGCGTCTGCTGTATGGGCCCCTGCTCCTCTCAACCTAAAACTAATATAGGCGTTTGCGAAACGCCACAAGCCTTGATTTTACAGGCTTTCTTACTGTTTAA
>CAYRJT010000132.1:6776-7130 GCA_964424675.1 uncultured Lachnospiraceae bacterium | reverse complement strand
GAGACATGCAGCGGAGTTTTGGATGATTGAGCCGGAGATGGCATTTGCTGATCTGCAGGATGATATGATCCTGGCAGAGAGCATGATTAAGTATATTATTCGTTATGTCATGGAAAATGCACCGGAAGAGATGGAATTCTTTAACCAGTTTGTAGATAAGGGACTGATTGACAGACTAAAGCATGTGGTTTCTTCTGATTTCGCGCATGTAACCTATACGGAAGCGATTGAGATCCTAGAGAAGCACAATGACAGATTTGATTACAAGGTATCATGGGGCTGTGATCTGCAGACAGAGCATGAGAGATACCTGACAGAGGAAGAATTCAAGAGACCGGTATTTGTAACGGATTA
>CAYRJT010000132.1:0-6766 GCA_964424675.1 uncultured Lachnospiraceae bacterium | reverse complement strand
ATCCGTTACAAATACCGGTCTCTTGAATTCTTCCTCTGTCAGGTATTTGTAACGGATTATCCGAAGGAAATCAAGGCATTCTATATGAAGCTGAATGAGGATGGCAAGACAGTTGCAGCTATGGATTGTCTCGTACCGGGCATCGGTGAGATTATTGGCGGCTCTCAGAGAGAGGATGACTATGATAAGCTGGTAGCCAGAATGGATGAGCTGGGATTGAAGAAAGAGGATTATGAGTTCTATCTGGATCTTCGTAGATATGGCTCTACCAGACATGCAGGATTTGGGCTTGGGTTTGAGAGATGCGTGATGTATTTGACTGGAATGGGGAATATCAGGGATGTGATTCCGTTCCCTCGGACGGTTAATAATTGTGATCTATAAAGAATTGGATGGACGGACGAAGAATCAGACGGACGAAGAGGGATGGCGGGTGAAATGCCGGTCAGGGTGTAAACTCTTCGACGCGTCGTCCCCTTCAACTCATATGCGAAAAATAGTCAGGAGATTGGCTCCTGACTATTTTTATGATTTTCAGGCTCCTTTGGCTTGACCTTCGAGTTTGCACCTTGACCGGCATTTCGCCCGCTATCTCTCTTCTGACTGTGGGGACGGGAGGGGCGGTCGTGAGGATGAAGGGAATGGGGGTATGTGTGGTTGTGAGAGAGAGGGAAGTGGAAGATGTGTGGTTGTGAGAGTGAGGAATGCGGGGGTGTAATTGTGAGAGTGAGGAATGGGGGGTGTCATTGTGGGAGTGTGTGGATGAGAGGGATGAGGGTGAATTTTGGGTTGCGGAATGGGGGAAAGTTGTGTATAATGTAGGTGGGTTTACATAATTTCTAAATTGAGGAAGAGGGTCCTCATTTAAGGGTGAGTTTAGATGATTAGAAGGGTATCTTGTGTTTTGATCGCAGGTTTATTATGCGTGTCGATGGTGGTTCCGGGGTGGGCGGCTACTTCTGCGGAGTTGAGAAAGCAGAAGGAGGCGGCGCAGAAGGAGCTTAATTCCCTAAATAAAAATATCAACAGTATCGAAGAAAATAAGGATGCAGTGGCGAGTGAACTGGAGGAACTGGATACTCAGCTGGTGGATCTGCTTTCGACCGTTGAAGTATTGGAACATGATATTCAGAATAAGGAAATAGAAATTGCGGATGCTACAACCGCGTATGAGGCGGCGCAGGCGAAGGAGCAGGAGCAGTATGAGGCGATGAAGCGCCGTATTAAGTTTATGTATGAGAAGGGCGACATAGGATATCTGCAGCTGCTGGTGGAGTCGCAGAGCATTACGGATCTGGTAAATAAGGCCGACTATATCGAAAAACTGTATGAGTATGACAGGACGCTTTTGGTTCAGTATCAGGAAACGAAGGCAGAGGTGTTGGCGTTAAAAGAAGAGCTGGTCAGTGAAAAGTCAGAGATGGTGGAACTGGAAGCAGACCTTGCAGCACAGCAGCAAGAGCTGCAGGCAATGATTGATGAGAAGCAGGCAACAGTAGAGAATTTTGATGCTCAGCTGGTAACGGCCAAGAAGCAGGCCAATACATATTCTGCAGCCATCAAGGCACAGACTTCGGAGATCAAGAGAGTAGAGGCAGAGGAAGCAGCTGCCAGAAAGAAAGCAGAGGAAGAAGCCAGAAAGAAAGCAGAAGAAGAGGCAGCAGCAAAAAAGCAGTCTTCGGGAGGCAGCAGTTCAAGCTCTTCACAATCTTCACAGAGTAGTCCCTCATGCGGTGGAGGGACAGGCGGAGAGATTGCAAGCTATGCATGTCAGTTTGTGGGAAATCCATACGTTGCAGGCGGGACGAGCCTGACCAACGGGGCTGACTGTTCTGGTTTTACATGGGCAGTATACCAGCATTTTGGGATCAGCTTACCACGTAGTTCATATGCACAGGCTTCCGGCGGATCAGAAGTCAGCTACTCAGATATGCAGCCGGGTGATATTATCTATTATGGCGGACATGTGGGCATTTATGTTGGTAACGGAACAATAGTACATGCCAGTACACAGGCGACAGGCATCAAGTATTCCTCAGCAACCTATCGCTCAATTATCACTGTTCGAAGATACTATTGATTTACGATTATTAATAATTATTTATATTTTTCCTCTTTTTATTTAATCTTTGCATTGTAAGATGGATATTGTCGACAGATGAGTTCATTGTAGATCAAAGAAAATAGAAAGAGGATTTTTTATGTGGAAGAATCATTTCAGACATCGTAAAGCACAGACATTTATGTTATTGATCATTGTACTGCTCAGTACATTATCCCTATGTGGAGCATTCAGCATCCTGATTTCACTGGATCGTCCTTATCATGAACTGGCAAAGGAGTGTGAGGCTGCGGATGCAGTGGTATGGACGCTGGATAATCATTTGGAATACATGGAAAACATCACGGCTGAATTTGAGGCACTGGATGAAATTGATCATGTTTCGATGTATAAGGCACACTATTTGACGGAGGAGGTGACCTGCAACGGAAAAGTGCTGGAAACCTTTACTAATCTGACAGAATATAATGAAGAGATTTTTGGATTATCACGTTACATAGAGGGTAAGTCTGTGGCAGAGGAGCCTTTGGAGGCAGGAGAATGTATCATGCCGGCTTGTATCTGCATTGAGTATGATCTAAAGGTTGGTGATACAGTTCATATCAAATTCCCTGAGGAGAGTGTGGACTACAAGATACGTGCTGTCTATGCAGAAGCATATGGAACGACGACAGCGTATGACAATGCCATGCTGATCAAAAAATTACCGGAGAGTATAGAGGGAGGATACTATATCCGTCTCTATGCAGCAGATGGTGTCAGTGGAAAAGATCTGGAAGAGGCCTATCGAGAGACTTATGGAGCAATGGATTTTACCATCAATACGTTGGACACCGAGATTTCAAACAATCTGCTCGCAGGTACAATACTCGGAGCTATCCTGCTTGCAATCGGTATTATCCTGTTAGTGGTCAGCGGACTGATTATTAACTTTATGGTTCGTAATACATTGATCAATGATGCAAAATCCATAGCCATTTATAAAACCATTGGGTATGCGAGCAAGGATATTATTCAGATGTATCTGATCTTCTATTTTATAGTGGTTTCTGCAGGAACGATCTGCGGAATTATTGGTGCAAGCTATTTTGTGAAGATGGTACTGGCATCTATGTACATGAACATCGGAGCCAAGGTAAACAGCAACATATGGCTTCCTGGTTTATGCTGTTATGTGTTTATCGTAGGATTTGTACTTTTGATTATCTATCTCATTATGAACAAAACCAGAAATGTAAAGCCGGTCTATGCACTCAATGGACTGCAAAACAGTAACACAAAGAAAAAGAAAACCTATAAAGGGAATTCAAAAATACAGTTTTCTTCTCTTGGAATTGCAGTCAGAACCATCATGCGAAATAAGGGAGGTACAGTCGGAATCGTTGCGACTGCAATTGTGACAATCTTTGCTGTCAATTTTGCCGCGATTTCTCTTGATGTAGCGAATACGCTCAAGGAAAATAATGATTATTGGCTTGGAATCGAAAAAAGTGATGTAATGGTATCTGTCGCGGATGGAGTCGATGCAGAGGAAATAGAGACACTCCTTGCCGACAGACCAGAGGTCGATCATATCATTCTCAGTAATCTGGAAGGCGGACGCTTTACGCTGGACTGGGAGAAGGGGATGGATTTTACGATCGTAATGCCGTTCATATATGATGATTTTGATCAAGCTGGTTACGAAGTGATAGATGGGAGAAATCCAAGAAATGCGGATGAAATAGCGATATCGAACAAGGTTGCCCAAAATACAGGTAAAAGCATTGGAGACTATATCAATGTGAATATGAACCATGCAACCTACAGCCTGCTCATTACCGGTATTTATCAGACCTATTATAGTATGGGTAAGTCAGCCCGTCTCGTGACGGATACTTACCTGGAGAACGATATTCCGTTCCGGTATGATACAGTCTCTATTTACCTCAAGGATGGAACGGATGTGAACTGGTTTATGGAGGATATCAAGGACACAATCGACGGAAAGGGAAATGTTACACTCCGTACAGAAATGTTTGCAAGTATTACAAATCTGATCATGTCGCCACAGCAAAAGGCAATTCCTCCGATGACGGTCTTGATACTTTTGATCGGAGCTGCCAATATCTTTTGTATTGTAATGTTGAAAAATGCCAATAGCGAGAAAATTAACGGAATCTATAAATGTATTGGATATTCCACCGGTCATCTGATTCGGTCAAATATATGGTATGTATGCATCATAGCAGTATGCTCATTGATGATCGCGGTTCCGGCCATTCTTGTACTATATCCGTATATCATGAAGCTGTGTCTGAGTGTGTTCGGACTATTGGAATACAGAGTTGTGTATCAGCCGGTACATCTGGTTCTGGTCAATGCAGGCGTATTGGCAGCCTTTATCATCAGTACGATGATATCTTCCAGATCCTTGTGTCGTGTCAATGTTAGAGATCTGGTTCAGGAATAAGAAAACAAGGAGACAAATAATATGAAAAATGTAATTATCAGAACAGAATTATTATGTAAGAGTTTTATCACGGATGGCGAGATTAATAATGTAATCAAAAATATGGATCTGGAGCTATACGACAGTGATTTCACTGTGATCATGGGAAGCTCAGGTTCTGGAAAGTCTACCTTACTCTATGCACTAAGCGGTATGGATCAGGCAACGACAGGAAAGGTGTATTTTGACTATGAAGATATCTCCAAGCTGAAGGAAAAAGATATGACTTTGCTGCGTAAGGAAAAGTTGGGATTTGTATTCCAGGGAATCAATTTAATACCGAATCTGAATGTATATGAGAATATATTAAGTCCCACCTACAAGACAGGGCGTCCGCAAAAGGAAATAGATGAACAGATAGAGGAATTGCTTGAAAAATTTGAACTCTCAAATCAAAAAAAGAAGTTTCCGAATCAGATGTCAGGAGGACAGAAGCAAAGAGTAGCCATCTGCAGAGCTCTGATTAATCAGCCGAGGGTGCTGTTTGCAGATGAACCGACCGGCGCATTGAATTCTTCACAGGGACAGAGTGTACTGGATGTACTGACCAAAATCCATAAGGAGGGTCAGACGGTGGTTATGGTGACACATGATTTAAAGGCGGCAACGCGCGGCAACCGCATTATTTATCTTAAAGACGGCAGGATAGACGGAGAGTTGCAGCTGGAGGAATATCATGAGGAAAATAGTGCAGAACGTGAAGAAACTCTTTACAAGTTCCTCAAGGAAAAGGGCTGGTAAGTATAGAAGAAACAGAACTGATGTGCTACAATGAAACAGTAGCGATAACATTCTGACAGGAGGTCATATGGCACAGACCATTTTGATCATAGAAGATGAAATTGAATTGGCGAAGATTCTGGCAGCATATCTGGAGGTAGAGGGTTTCAAGGCGGTGACGGCAGCCGATGGAGAGGATGGACTGAGGCAGTTTACAGACTGCGCTCCCAGTCTTGTGTTATTGGACATTATGCTTCCAAAGATAGATGGCATCAGTGTCTGTAAAGAACTGCGCATGACTTCGGATGTTCCTGTGATTATGATCTCAGCTAAAAGCGGAGAAATGGACAAGGTGGTTGCGCTGGGAATCGGTGCAGATGATTATGTGACCAAGCCTTTTAGTCCGTTGGAGCTGGTGGCACGTGTCAAAGCACAGCTGCGACGCTACGAGAAAAGCAGTGGTGCCAGAGAGGCTGCAGCAGGTGAGATCATAGCAGGTGCATTGTATCTGAATCATAATACTTATACAGCCATCAGTAGTGGGAATACCATAGAACTCACAACAAAGGAGTTTGAGATACTATGGTTTCTGGCATCCAGTCCCGGGCAGGTATTCTCAAAGGAACAAATCTATCAGGGTGTCTGGGGCTACGAGGGGATTGTAGATGAAAACAGTGTAACCGTATATATTAACAGGATTCGGGAGAAGCTGGGCAGATCAGAGGCTACATATATAAAGACTGTATGGGGAGCAGGCTATAAGTTTTCTGAGGTGAGCGGATGAAACCAAGGTATGGAATGACATATATCAATATAGTAACGACTGTCCTATGCGCAGTCGTTATTTTTGCAGGCATTTTGTGGAGTCTGCTGCATATGAGGGATATTGATGTCCGTCACTATGATAATCAGGTTCGTGTGCAGCTATCAGATCAGATCAGGTTGCTCGAGGAGGGCAGATACGAATCGTGCGCATTTTCCTATATTGTGTTTGATTTAGATGGAACGGTGAAGTATGCGGATGCTGTCTTTCAACAGAAAGTGGGCTCAGTAGTCAATGTACAGGAAATGATCCGGATGGATGAGTATTCGGTCAAAGCGTATGGAGGTCTGTATAAGGAGGTATCCGTGCTGGAGGATGGCGACGAGGCCAAAGGATTTGCAGTATTTCTGATACCTGAGGAACTCATGCTGAAAGCACCGGTTTATGAGCAGATTCTGATGAATCTGATACCATTGGGAGTGTCAATCCTATTGCTGTTGTTTATCATGATTGGAAAAATGCTGTACTATCATATAAAGATATTAAATCCTATACGTGAAATCAGTAAATCGGCGAATTACATCATCCATGGCAACTATGATTATGAGGTGGTACGGGTAAACGGAACTGATGTCCGCAATGACGAACTAGGCGATCTCATCTATTCGTTTGAGTTGATGAGAGATGAGCTGAAGGAAAAACAGCTGCGGGAGGAGCAACTGAAAAAATC
>CAYRJT010000131.1:0-7132 GCA_964424675.1 uncultured Lachnospiraceae bacterium | reverse complement strand
ACTCAAAATCTGACGTAGGTGACTATGTGCGGGTTCAAGTCCCGCCATCCGCAGCTGAAAAAAGATAAAGAAAACACTTAATGGCGAGTATTGTGTCATTAAGTGTTTTTTGTTGAAATTTTGCCTGTTTAATTGAATCAATAAAACAATTTGAATATAAACTCGAAATAATTCCATAATTGATTGAAAAATGTTAGAAATTAGAATATAATTATATCTATATAACTGTATAGATACTAATTTGAGGAGAACTTATATGAGAAAGATTCTTGTAGTAGACGATAATGATATTAATCGAGAGATACTGTGTCAGATTCTCAATGATGAATATGAGATCTTTGAAGCCGCTGACGGACAGGAGGCACTTGACATTATGAACAGGCAGCATGAGAATATTTCTGCTGTACTACTGGATCTTGTCATGCCGGTCATGAATGGCTATAAGGTATTGGAGCATATGCGTGCGGATGCGTTCCTTTCAAAAATTCCGGTCATCGTAGCAACCGGGGATGATGCAGAGGATGCAGAAATGCAGGCTTTGACACTTGGCGCACATGACTTTATTGTGAAACCGTACAAACCGGCAATCATCAAGCAGCGTCTCAGAAATACGATTAATTTCCGTGAAACAGCGGCTTTTGTCAATGCGGTGGAAAGAGATGAACTGACTGGCATCTACAGTAAGGGATTTTTCTATAAGAAGGCAGAAACGCTGATCCGTGAAAATGAAGATCAGGATTATGATATCATATGCGGTGATATTGAGCGCTTTAAACTTGTGAATGAATTGTTTGGTATTAAGATGGGAAATCAGCTGCTGCAGAACGTGGCACAGGCACTGCAGACCCAGATGGGCGAACATGGGATCTGTGGAAGAGTCGGATCAGACTAGTTTGCATGTCTGATCAAGAGGAAAAGTGAGTATTCTGATAAAACTTTTTCTTTTATCACCGATTCCATTGGAAAACTGCCGATTACAATCAATATCAATGTTAAATATGGAATCTATCAGATCATTGATAAAACGCTGCCTGTCAGCATCATGTGTGACAGAGCGCTGATGGCCTGCAATTCTGTAAAGGGAATTTACGATGTCAATTATGCATTTTATGATGACAGGTTTATGGAGAATCTGCGTGCAGAACAGGTGATTATTGATAATATGAAATTAGCACTTACTGACCGGCAGTTTATCGTATATTATCAGCCCAAGTATGACCTGTCGATTGAAAAGCCTGCCGGAGCAGAGGCACTGGTCAGATGGATTCATCCGGAGCTTGGCTTTATGCCTCCAAATGATTTTATTCCTTTATTTGAACGTAATGGCTTTATTACCGATCTGGATATTTATGTATGGGATACGGCATGTAAGGATATGAGCGACTGGATCAAAGCAGGGCATCAGCCGATTCCGATATCGGTTAATGTGTCGCGTGCAGATATTTATAATCCGAATCTGACGACGATTTTACTTGATCTGATTCAGAAATATGATCTGGATCCCCAATATCTGCATCTTGAGATTACGGAAACAGCTTATACAGAAAACTCCACTCAGTTGATTCATGTAGTGAATCAGCTGAAATCATTAGGATTTATCATAGAAATGGATGATTTCGGGTCTGGTTATTCATCACTGAATATGCTTGCAGAAATATCCATTGATATCCTGAAACTGGACAGAGGTTTTATTCAAAATGAGATGACAAATGAAAAATCAAAGGGTATTTTGAACTTTGTCGTAGGGCTTGCGAAATGGCTGAAACTTCCAATCGTTGCAGAGGGAGTAGAAACAAAAGAACAGATTCAGTCGCTGAAGGTGCTGGGATGTGAATATGTTCAGGGCTATTATTATGCAAAGCCGATGCCAAAGGAAGACTTT
The DNA here is from genome assembly GCA_964424675.1 of uncultured Lachnospiraceae bacterium. Classification (GTDB taxonomy): domain Bacteria; phylum Bacillota; class Clostridia; order Lachnospirales; family Lachnospiraceae; genus JAAYYM01. The sequence continues at coordinate 5,250 of CAYRJT010000131.1, read as the reverse complement.
GAAAAACATGTGTGGGGAGTATAATGGTTTTGATGAATAAGATGCGTAAGCAAGTGATAAAATGGCTTGAAGTAATGATTATGACATGTGTTTTCACATGTGGACTCGCAACGCAGAAGGCATGGGCAGATGATAATGTCGGTATTGTGTTGAAATATGGGGATGCTACCTATTCGACCATTGTATATGGTCCGGAGATTTCAAATATTAATTCCGGGGTTTCTGTATCAACATCAACCTGGATCAAAGAAATATGTAATCATGTGTATTCTTCATCTTTTCATACCGTTCAGATCAATGAAGGAATGGTACAACAGGATGTCTTTGGCCTCATAAGAAATGGTGGTACATCAGTATCACTGGATCTGAAAAATTATATAAAGGGAAGTGAAAAGCCTGTTATTAATACTGCTGCAGTCGTACCTGCAGACAGCGTGGCAACAGGTAATATTTCAGTGGGCATGAATGCCGCAATCGCAGCAAATCTGAATCAAATCGGAATTGATACAAAACTTTCGGAATGTACCACAAAATATGTGGTTGGACAGGACCGATCAAAGAATATTATTGTAGCAGCCAGCAGACTGAATGGTCTCATCCTGCAGCCGGGAACAGGACTCTCAGTGGATGCTGTCATTCTCCCGCGAACAGTAGAGAATGGGTACGGTATGGGCAATGCGATTATGGGTGACGACTTTATCAAGGTAGTAGGGGGAGGAATCTGTCAGCTGTCCTCCACTTTGAATACCGCTGTACTGAGAGCGGGAATCATACCGACAGAGCGTCACAATCACTCGCAAAATGTGAGCTATCTGGCAAGCGGGCTGGACGCAACGATTTCTGCAGGAAGGCTGGATTACCGGTTTGTCAATACACTGCAGTATCCGATTTATATTGAAGCGACAACAGACAACGGAATCCTGAGGGTTGCACTCTACTCAAGCTCCAAGGCATTAAATGGCGTGACGTTTCAAGCGGTGGTCGAAGGCAGTCAGAAAAAGAATACAACCTATATTGCAGGATATGTGAACGGAATAGAAACCGGGCGCATCAAAGCATATTCGAGCAGCTACAAGTAAATGATGGGGAGTATAAAACATGCAAAAAGAATTGAATGATGCCTTACTGGAGTGTGAGACAGACGTCCGGGGGTCGATAAAGCGTTTTTCTGGAAATGAGAATATTTATATTTCTTTTTTGAAATCATTTCCGGATGAACCGACTATGAAGTCACTGAGACAGTCAATCAAGGAGCATCAGTGGGAGGATGCTTTTGTGGCAGCACATGCACTCAAAGGATTGGCAGGGAATCTGGGTTTTATTCCGCTATACTATGATATTGGAGAGTTGGTCGTGCTGCTTCGAGCCGGCAAATATGGTGCAGTTGATCAACTATATAAGCAGACAGAGTCCAGCTATCATGAAATCGTAAAAGCGATTCGTAACCATTTGAAATGATCAGATGATGAGGGTGAAAGGAGATAACAATTTGTTGGAAGAAAAAAATGCAACGGAAATAGAAAAAATCAAGGAGAGTCAAGAAAGCCAGGATAATAAGGAACCATATATCGTTGGTATAGGCGCATCAGCAGGCGGTCTGGAGGCATTACAGAAGTTATTGACGGCGCTTCCTGCAAATACAGGTTTTCCCTACATTGTAATCCAGCATCTCTCACCCGATTATAAAAGTCTGATGGGAGAAATCCTGTCAAAATATACGGAGATGCCGGTTGTTCAAGTAGAAGACGGCATGGAAGTCAAACCAAATTATATTTATGTAATACAGCCTGGAAAGAATATGTGTGTTTTAAATGGAAAGCTGATGCTGAGTTCTCAAAAAGAAAAAGAACTGAATCTGCCTATAGATATGTTTTTTCGATCACTGGCAGAGGAAGCAGGTGCACATGCGATTGCAATCATATTATCAGGAACCGGTTCTGACGGAACCAATGGTATTAAGGCAATTAAAGAAAATGATGGTATGATTATCGTTCAAGAGCCTGACAGTTCCAAGTTTGACGGTATGCCACGAAGTGCACTGAGAACCGGACTGGTAGATGCGCAGCTGACACCGGAGGAGATCGCATTAGAGCTGCAGCATATATCCAATACTACCCATAGCGGAACACAGACTCTCAAGACAGAACGACAGATAGATGATGAGCTGATGAAGCGGATTTATTCGATTCTGAAGAAAATCAGCAATGTCAACTTTACGCATTATAAACAGAATACGATCCTGCGCAGAATTGAAAGACGCATGATGCTGACACGTAAGGAAACACTGCAGGATTATGTGAGCTTTTTATATGAGTCATCAGATGAAGTCAAGACACTCTCCAAAGAAATCCTGATCGGTGTGACAAATTTCTTTCGTGATTCTGAGTTCTTCCAAAGCCTGAAGGATAAGGCTATCCAGAATATTCTGATTCACAGCACTTCAGAGGAGCCCATCCGTGTATGGGTGGCAGGATGTTCTACAGGTGAAGAGGCATATTCCATTGCAATATTGTTCTGTGAGGTGATGGAAACATTAAAGATCAGGCGTGCTGTAAAAATATTCGCAACCGATCTGGATGTTGAGGCTGTTACGTTTGCCGGAAAGGGAACCTATAGTGAGAATATTATAGAATCTGTTTCGGCTGCACGACTGAGTCATTACTTCACCAGACAGAATAATACATACACTGTCAATCGTGAAATCCGGAAAATGATTGTATTTTCACCACACAATGTATTTCAGGATCCCCCTTTTGGCAGACTGGATCTGATTTCCTGCCGTAATATGCTGATCTATTTCCAGCCGGTGCTGCAAAATGATCTGTTTGCTATTTTTCATTCATCATTGAAGGAGGATGGATATCTTTTCCTTGGAAAGTCTGAGGCGATAGGCGTTTATACCGAGGCATATCCTGTGGTAGATGCAGCAGCAAAGATCTTTACGCATCGTAAAAATGTCAAGATTGCCGGTGCCAAAGCAATTCCGTTTTTGCAGAATGGAATGATGGATGAGGACTATCTGAGGGATGAAGAACCATATAGAGAACGTCATCTTGGCGCGAATGAGGTTGACAGAACAGAATGCGATTCCATTGATACGACGTTATTAGAACGTTTTATGCCGGCATGTCTGATCGTGAATGATAAGAACGAACTGGTACATACTTATGGAGAAAACAGCAATTATGTACACTTCTCTGTTGGTAAGGTCAGCAACGGACTTTATGATGTGTTAACAGAGGCACTGAAGATCCCTGTATCTACTTTGCTGAAGGAAGCTCGTGAAAAGAAGCAGATAGTACAGTACAAGGATATCAGCTTTGATGGAGAACGTGAGAGTGCAGTCATCCATCTGACCGCTATGCCGATTAGAAAAAAAGAAACTTCTGCTGAGAATTATTATGGATTGATTTTTGCGGATACAAAGCAGCGGGGAGAACTGGCAGATGCAATTCCTTATGAGATTGACAGAGTGGCATCTCAACGCATCACTGATTTGGAACAGGAACTGTCGAATGTGCAGGAAAAGCTGAAAAGAAGCGTAACAGAGCAGGAATGTGTCAATGAAGAGCTGCAGGCAGCGAATGAGGAATTGCTGACTGCCAATGAAGAACTGCAGAGCTCAAATGAAGAACTGCAGTCGGTCAATGAAGAGTTATATACCGTTAATACAGAATATCAGTTGAAGCTGACAGAACTGGCAGATATGAATGATGATATTGCTAACTTCCTGTCTTCTACTTTGATTGGTGTGATTTTTGTAGATAATAAGCTCAGCATTCGTCGTTACACAGACTATGTTGCATCAGAATTCAGCGTCATGGATCATGACATCGGCAGATCTCTGAAGTTTATATCCTATCATTTTCCGACAGTAGACATTATCGAAATCTGTGATAATGTATTAAAAACGCTTGTTCCTGATGAGCGGGAGGTCGTGACGGGAAAGAAGAAAATATTCTTTATGCGTGTGACACCTTACAGAACAACTGAGAACAAAATACTTGGATGTGTCATTACTTTAGTTGATGTTACAACCCAAAAACTGGGCCAGGTAAAGCTGGAAAATACGGAACAGAAATTAAATACTGCCCAGCGCGTCAGTGAAGCAAAGAGTGATTATCTGTCAATGATCGCGCATGAGCTCAGAACACCGATGAGCGCACTGAAGAAAGTCGTAGAGAAGGCCCACAGTCAGACTGAGGATCAGGAAGCACTCAGAGACAGCCTTGTGAAGATGTCCGACACAATACAGTATATCAATGCTATTACATCTGATATTCTTAAAATGACCAAAGCTGACCAGTTTGATTCAGAGACACCAATGGAACCATTTTCGATGACGGATATAGTAGATAAAGTGACTTCCATTATTGCTCCGGAAATCGAAAAGGCTGGTCTGCACTTTGATGTATCTGTACCGGAACAGTATCATACTGATTTTGTGGGAAGCAGATCAAGAGTGCAGCAGATTATACTGAATTTACTTTCCAATGCAATCAAGTATACACCACAAAACGGAACTGTCAGCCTGAGGGTCGCAGAGGAAGCGGTCGTTAATCATAAGACTTCAATGTGCTTCACAATATCTGATACAGGGATTGGTATCAGCGAGAGCTTTATGCCGGATTTGTTTAAGCCGTTTGCAAGAGAAAGAAAAGATGACTTCAATGAATCCACGAGCATGGGTCTTGGACTTTCTATTGTCAAAAATCTGGTTGACCTGATGAATGGAGATATCAAAGTAGAAAGTAAGGCAGGTGAGGGCTCTACATTTACGGTGCATGTAATGCTGGAACAGTATATTGATCAGGAAGGAAATCTAATCGAAATAGTCAAGGCAGAAGATCTTCCAGATTATCAGTTATCAGGATGCCATGCATTGATTGTGGATGACAATGAAATGAATCGAAAAATTCTTGGCTCACTGCTTGCATATGAAGGAATGACCTATGCAGAAGCGAAAGGCGGAGCTGAGGCGGTAGCAGCTTATATAGAGTCTCCTGAGAGGACATTTGACTGTATCCTGATGGATATCAGAATGCCTGAGGTGGATGGTATTATGGCGACTGAGCAGATTCGCGAATCCGGAAGAGCAGATGCACATACAATACCGATTCTTGGTGTATCTGCCAATGGCTTCCCGGAGGACATCGAAAAGGCAAAGAACGTCGGAATAGACTGCTATCTGACAAAGCCAATTGATAATGATAAACTCTTTATGACAATCAGCGAGCTGATTCAGAGAAA
>CAYRJT010000130.1:0-7141 GCA_964424675.1 uncultured Lachnospiraceae bacterium | reverse complement strand
ATACTGCTGACGGTACTGTCAACTGTCGTACTGAGTCTGTACCAGATGCGACGGACGAGAACAAAGATGAAACTTTCAGCAAAGCTGGATGGTACTGTATTTGACCTGATTACCGGCATACAGAAGATCAAGCTGTCAGGAGCAGAACGAAGGGCATTTGCCAAGTGGGCAGGCGGATACGAACAGGTTGCCAGGATGGAGTATGCACCACCGCTGCTGCTCAAGCTGACTCCGGTCATATCCACTGCAATATCAGTACTTGGAACAGTGGTACTGTATTACAACGCGGCAGCAGATCAGATAAGCGTTGCCGATTATATGACATTTAATGCTTCTTATGGCATGCTGAGCGGGTCTTTCATGACACTTGCATCTATGGCGATGGTCATAGCGAATATCAGGCCTGTATTGGAAATGGTAGAACCATTGCTGCAGGAGATTCCGGAAATCTCTCAGGATAAAAAGGTGCTGACACGTGTCAGCGGTGCCATTGAACTAAATAATGTGTCCTTCCGCTATGAGGAGGATATGCCGTTTGTACTGGATAATTTCTCGCTGAAGATCCGGCCGGGACAATACGTTGCCATTGTCGGAAAGACAGGCTGCGGTAAGACGACACTGATGCGTCTGCTGCTCGGATTTGAAAAACCGAACAGGGGGGCTGTTTATTATGATGGCAAGGATCTTTCGACATTGGATATGAAATCACTGCGCCGTCGTATCGGAGTGGTACTGCAGGACGGAAAGCTGTTTGCTGGAGACATTTTTTCAAACATTACGATTTCAGCACCATGGCTGACGTTAGATGATGCATGGGAAGCAGCGAGGATGGCAGGAATTGATGAGGACATCCGGAATATGCCTATGGAAATGCATACCTATATTTCTGAGGGCTCTGGTGGCATCTCAGGCGGGCAGCGGCAGCGTCTGATGATTGCCAGGGCAATCGCACCGAAGCCGAAGATCCTGATGTTTGATGAAGCAACCAGCGCGTTAGATAATGTGACGCAGAAAATAGTATCCGATTCATTGGATTCGCTGCATTGCACACGTGTTGTGATTGCGCACAGGCTTTCCACAATCAAGCATTGTGACCGCATTGTTGTACTGGATCGGGGCAGGATCATTGAGGATGGCACCTATGATGAACTGCTTGCAAGTAAGGGATTTTTTGCTGAACTGGTTTCAAGGCAGCTTGTAGATTAATCAAAACGAGAGAAGGAGAACACAATGGAATACAGAGAAATGGAGAAACTGAATATAGAAACATCTCTTTTGGGCTTTGGCTGCATGCGGTTTCCTACAACAGGCAGCGGAAAGATCAGCAGAGCAAGAGCAGAGAAGATGATTGATACAGCAATGCAGGCAGGCGTTAATTATTATGATACGGCGTTTCCCTATCATGACGGAGAGAGCGAGTCGTTTATGGGTAATGTGCTGCGGAAGTATGAACGCGGGACATATTATCTGGCAACGAAGCTTCCGTGCTGGGAGGTTCAATCCATGGAAGATGCCGAGTGTATTTTCAATGAGCAGTTTGAAAAGCTCAAGACGGACTATATTGACTTTTATCTGCTGCATGCCCTAAATGCAGAACGGTTTCATAAAATGTGCGAGCTGGGAGTGGTTGCATGGCTGGAGGAACAGCAAAAAGCCGGCAGGATCAAATATTACGGCTTCTCTTTTCATGACAGCTTTGAAGTATTTGAAGAAATCCTTCAGTATCGTGCATGGGATTTCTGCCAGATTCAGTTGAATTACATGGATACGGAAGAACAGGCAGGAATCAGAGGATATAAGCTGGCAGAAGAACTTGGTATTCCGATGATCGTTATGGAACCGGTCAGAGGAGGATCTCTTGCCTATATGGAAGACAGCATCGGGAAAAACTTTAAGGAGCTTTCCAAGAATGCGACTTATGCATCATGGGCATTACGCTGGGTTGGAAGTCTGCCGAATGTCAAGGTGATCCTGAGTGGGATGTCATCCATGGAACAGGTACATGATAATCTGCATACCTTCAGTCCTTTTATGCCACTGACTCCGAATGAACAGATTGCCGTCCTGAAGGTTTCTACAGAGCGTAGAAAGAGAATCAAAAATGGCTGTACCGGCTGCGGATACTGCATGCCCTGCCCAAAGGGAGTCAATATTCCGGAGAATTTCAGAATCTGGAATGATTATGGCATCTATGAAAATGTTGGGGCACTGAAATGGAGTTGGGGCAATGATATTGAGGAGACTGAGAAACCTAAAAACTGTGTAGAATGCGGGTTGTGTGAGAAGGCATGTTCGCAGAAGCTGTCAATCAGAGAGAATCTGAAGCAGTTGCAGACGGAGCTGGATCTGGCTGTAGCTGAAACATTGACTGAAATTTAACAGACTGCTTGCTAAATAGGGCAGAAAAAGCTATAATTAAAACTGTGTTAAAACGATGTTAAAACATAAAGACACAAAGTAAATCAAGAATAAAGGAATAAACCAATGGATCTGAATGAAAAAAAAGAAAATGACGAGGTAGTCTCCAGAAATTTTATTGAGCAGATCATAGAGAAAGATCTGTCTGAGGGCAGTTACGATACAATCTGTACCCGGTTTCCACCGGAACCGAATGGATATCTCCACATCGGACATGCCAAGTCTATATTACTCAATTATGGACTGGCGCAAAAATACCATGGAAAATTCAATATGCGTTTTGACGATACGAATCCTACGAAAGAGGATACAGAGTTTGTTGAGTCCATCAAGGCAGATGTAAAGTGGCTTGGTGCCGACTGGGAAGACAGACTTTTCTTTGCATCCAACTATTTTGATCAAATGTATGAGGGTGCGATCAAGCTCATTAAAAAGGGAAAGGCTTATGTATGCGACCTGACTCCCGATGAGATCCGTGAATACAGAGGAACACTTACAGAACCCGGAAAAGAAAGCCCATACAGAAACAGAAGCATTGAAGAAAATCTTGAGCTGTTTGACAATATGAAGAACGGTATGTATGAAGACGGAGCCAAGGTACTTCGGGCAAAAATCGATATGGCTTCTCCGAATATCAATATGAGAGATCCGATTCTATATCGTGTTGCACATATGACACATCATAATGCCGGCGATCAATGGTGCATTTATCCGATGTACGATTTCGCACATCCAATTGAGGATGCCATTGAGGGCGTAACGCATTCTATTTGTACGTTAGAATTTGAGGATCACAGACCTCTTTATGACTGGGTGGTCAGAGAACTGGAGTATGAAAAGCCTCCGAAGCAGATTGAATTTGCAAAGCTGTATCTGACCAATGTCGTTACAGGCAAGAGATATATCAAAAAATTAGTACAGGATGGTATCGTAGACGGCTGGGATGATCCCAGACTTGTATCCATTGCAGCACTGCGCCGCCGTGGCTTCACGCCTGAGTCTATCAAGATGTTTGTGGATTTGTGCGGTGTATCCAAGGCCAACTCATCCGTGGACTATGCAATGCTGGAGTATTGCATCAGAGAAGATCTGAAGCTGAAAAAACCGCGTATGATGGCCGTACTCGATCCGATCAAGCTGGTGATTGACAACTGGCCGGAGGATCAGGTAGAGTATCTGGATGTTGCCAATAATCTTGAAAATGAAGAACTGGGTTATCGTAAGGTTCCTTTCTGTAAAGAGCTGTATATCGACAGAGAGGACTTCATGGAGGAGCCGCCAAAGAAATATTTCAGACTGTTTCCGGGTAATGAGGTTCGTCTGATGCATGCATATTTTGTGAAATGTGAGAGCTATCTCAAGGATGAAACAGGCAGGGTAACAGAGGTTCATTGCACTTATGATCCTGCAACAAAGTGTGGCACCGGCTTTTCAGAGCGTAAGGTGAAGGGAACGATACACTGGGTTCCGGCTCCGTACGCTGTAAAGGCAGAGATCAGACTGTATGAGAATATTATAGATGAGGAAAAGGGTGTATACAATGAAGACGGCAGTCTGAATTTGAATCCGGATTCTCTGAAGATATTAAAGGACTGCTATGTGGAACCGAGCTTTGACAATGCACAGGCGTATGACAGTTACCAGTTCGTGAGACAGGGATTTTTCTGTGTTGATGCCAAGGATTCCAAGCCGGATGCACTTGTATTTAACCGGATCGTTTCACTGAAGAGTTCATTTAGATTACCATGATATTACTTAAGGAGGTTCTGTAATGGGAATTTTGTCGGGGTTGGATCAATTTGGTCTGGGAAATCTGGAAAATGTTGATCTGTATGAGACACAGAAAAAAGAAGGCGGCAAAGACGGTGCTGAACATAAGGAGCCAGAGGAGATTGATTTTCTCTTTGACAAAAGCTATACCTGTCCGGTATGTGATACTGAGTTCAAGACGAGAACTGTGAAAGTCGGAAAGGCAAAACTGTTAGGAACCGATTCGGATCTGCGGCCAAAGTATGACAAGGTGGATTCTTTGAAGTATGACATTATATTATGTCCGCATTGTGGATATGCTGCATTGGCCAGATACTTTAAGGTACTGACAACACCACAGGCAAAGCTGATCAAGGAGAATATCTCAAAAGGCTTTAAAACAATACCGGAGCATGCGGTGTACACTTATGATGATGCAATGGAGCGTTATAAACTGGCACTTGCAAATGCAATTGTAAAACGTGGTAAAGCAAGTGAAAAAGCATATATCTGTCTGAAAATGGCATGGCTGACACGAGGTAAGCTGGAGCAGCTCGATTTGACAGATCCTACATATGATGCCCAGATGCATGAATGTCAGAATGATGAAATGGAACTGCTCAAGAGTGCGCTGGAGGGCTTTCTGGCTGCGAGACAGACAGAATCATTTCCGATGTGCGGTATGGATGAGACTACGGTGGACTATCTGATTTCCGTAACTGCAATCAAGTTTCAGAAATATGATGTGGCAGCGAAACTGATATCAGGCATTCTGTTATCCCCAAATGCCAATGCCAGAATGAAAGACAAAGCAAGAGATCTGAAACAGCAGATATTAGAAGAACGAAAACACTGATTGATAATAAAAAGGGATGCGGCCAATGTCACATCCCTTTGTTATCAATCAATCTTCTGTATCGTCTGCTTCCTCGTCCTCGGAAGGTACCTCAGGTGTGACATCGGACTTGTCCGAAGTTTCGGCATCTGATTCCGCAGCAGCACCTCTGTCCAGAGATACATACCCGCGTTCTGAAGATGGTTTCTTATCATCATCAAAGAAATCGGAGATATCATCATCAAAGTCATTATCAAGATCTTTAGAAGAATCGTCGCTTTTTTGTTTCATATAGAGATACATACCTGCTGCTGCAGCTCCGGCGATTGTTGTGAATAAAAGAAACTTGCCAAATTTTTTAGCCATTTTGTACTCCTTTCATTTAATCTGTGATGTTACTATTGTAATACTATTTTATGGAAATGAAAAGGGATTATGTAAAAAAGTTATTTTTTACATTTAGGAATGGTGACAAATGTAACTGTGAAGAACGAAAATAATTGCGTATAATGAAAGCATGTTAAGGACGGAAATTTAAGAAAATCATTCGGAGATGCGAAAGGAGACTTTCAAAATGGAGAGAAAGAATCGAGCAAGTAATATACTATGGGGCGTTGCCTTTATATTAATAGGAATCGGATTTGCAGGCAAGGCTTTTGATATGTGGGATTTCAACCTGTTTTTTGATGGCTGGTGGTCACTGTTCATCATTATACCATGTGCAATCGGTATCATCTCGAACGGACCGAGATCTTCAAATATTACAGGACTGATTATCGGATTGCTGCTGCTTCTCATTGCGCAGGATGTAATCAGATGGAGCACTATCGGCAACCTGATCGTTCCGCTGATTCTTGTAATCATCGGACTTGGATTTATTTTCAAAAATAATGCACATCATCACGAAACAATGGAATTTAATGATTTTGTAGAAACGGGAGCAAACAACACAGATCCAAATTTCACAACAAACGCAGGCAGTCAGGATGCAGGTCAGGGAAAGAGTCAGGGTGGCTATAAAGACATCAGTGCTATTTTTTCGGGACGCAAGGTGACATACCAGAATGAGACATTTACAGGTGCTACAATCAACAGCATCTTCGGTGGTTCAGAACTGGATTTGAGAAATGCATATATGAACGGACATATTGATATCGTAGTGACCAGTATCTTTGGAGGAACGACCATTTATGTACCGGATAATGTCAGAGTAGAAACAAGCGGTGTTCCGATTTTTGGCGGTATTGATAATAAAGCACCAAACCCAATCGGAGATGTCAGAGCAGTACTTCATATTAATGCAACCTGTATGTTTGGAGGCATAGAGATCAAATGACACAGTTTGAGAAAGCAATCAAAACGATAGCGATTGTCATTGCGATATTTGTGATCATTGTCATCATCGGCGGAATTGTCACAGCTGTGGTTGCCATCACATCTGTCTGCTCCTCGGATAAGGCAGGAAAGATATTCAAGGACAATGCACGCAAGGCAGTTGAATCTACAGTTTCATTAGTGAATGTAGATGAGACGTTTGATGCATTAGATGTTGAAGATCTGGAGATTATCAGTTCAATTGGCACAGTTACATTGTGTCATACAAATACGAATGATATCCATGTGAGTGGTATGAACCTGAATGATGCATCTGTCATCGAAATGCGTGGAGATAAGCTATATATAGAGAGTGCAGCGGTCAATGTGGAATTATTTGGCGTCAAACTGGGTGAGAAGATCAATGAAGAGGATATTGGTATCAGGATAGAGGTTCCAGAAGGATTCGAATTTGATTCCGTATATCTGGAAAGCGGGATGGGATGCATGTCGGTTGATGAGTTGACAGCAGAGAATCTCAGAATTGAAAATGGCATGGGTGATATAGATTGTAAAAATGTCTTTGCGGAAAGTACAAAGATTAAAAACGGTGTCGGAAATATCAAGATGCAGTTTACGGGAGGCATGAATGATTTCGATATGGAACTGGATTCCGGAATCGGCAGTATCACAGTGGATGGTATACGACAAAGTGATATCAATCATACAAACCGTGATGCAGATAACTCTATCAAGATAGAAGGTGGAGCAGGAACGGTTACAGTCAGCTTCGCTGAATAACAATATTTTAGAAAAGACGCCGTC
>CAYRJT010000129.1:0-7146 GCA_964424675.1 uncultured Lachnospiraceae bacterium | reverse complement strand
TACTTTTTTATTGTTTTTCGATATATTTTTATCTCAATTCGGTTTTTCTATGTACACCGTTGTTATGTATCGTTGTTATGAATCATTGTTATGTATTAAAGTCTTTTATAATTGAAACTATGGTAACTGAGGTTTTGGTATTTCAGGTTTTGGTATTTCAGGTTTTGGTAATTCAGGTTTTGGTAATTGAATAAATAGTATGACAGTGGGGAAATTCAAGGTTTTTGGACAAGTGAAGTGTTCGAAATGAATCAGAATTCCAAATAGGAAACATTCAAGTACAGAATAGTATGACTTTGGACAAGACGGCTTAGATAAAGCTGATTCAAATTCCAGGAAAATGAAGCATTCTGTTTTCTTTGGAATGGGTACTGAACTTTAAGGCGTTCCATTGTCCAATATAGAATAGCACGGCATTATGTATATGCTGTTTTGGAATTATAGATGTATGTTAGACAAGCTTCTTGTCCAAATTACCTCTAAGTTAGCGGCAGGAGTCAGGAAGCGAGCAGAAAACCAACGAAATTAGTAAGCGAAATCAGTAAGGAAAGAAACAGCACAGTATCATCTTGAATATACGAAGCTGTCCTCATATGCGTTGTTTGCACGATTGATATAGTATATGTTTCTGATAATGGGAACTGCACTCTGCAAAGAATTTCCCGTACTCGTTCCGATGCCGTCCTTGCCTCCGACTGCCTTGGACTTGTCCAGATCCTCAATGACAGGAGAGAGCATATTCAGGATACCGTTCGATTCTGTGCCGGCAGATACGCTGTCAATCTGGGATGTATCGGCAGCTGCTGTATTTGCATCTGTTTCATCCGCACCGGAAGCTGCTGCCTTACCAACCTTCGCCTTTTCATCCTCGATTTCCTGTTTCATAGACTTGGCAATATTATCGGTGGTGATGGCTTCCATAATCTTGTTCACATCTTCCGGTGAGAACAGATCTAAAATCTTCGAAATATCTCCTATGTTATCACGGTTAAAGCTGAAAGCATACCCATTGGAGAGCTTACCTACGTGAATGATATCATTGCCTGCGGACATATCGCCGACCGTCATGATACTATTTTGAAAATCAAAAGTAATCGGCACCCCATTATAGGTTGCCATACCGGTCTTGCCGTCGCCACTTTCCTTCGCGAGCTCCTCGACCTGACGGAAGGACTTCGCAATGTCCTGCTTGCGCTGAGACTGCATCTGCTCATATTCCATAGGATCATTGATGCGTGCATCCTCAAGTGCAGCATCATATTCCTGCTCCTTTAAGAGCTTGTACTGCATTGTCATAATGTCGCCAAATGCAGAAGAACCTGAGCCAATCACATTCGCATTAGAAGCTGTCTGCATGCCAATCTGATTCTGCACCTTGGAGGATAGTAAATCACCGACCGGATTCATGGAATCACTTGTAAGCCCGGCACTGTGTACCGAACTGCTGTAGATATAACCATAGTATGAAGTGTTCATTCCATATCCCGAAATATTCATACCAAAAATCCTCCATTAGTATTATCGGTCAGTTGCATCGCAAACATTATATGATTCTAAATTTTTTTGACATTTATTGATTTCATAGTTCCTATCTTTTGAATAATCCGATGAACTTTTGCCAGAAGGTCTGCTTGACTTCCGGGGTGACAACGATCTCAGGTTCAGGGGCTTCTATTGGGTCTGTGGCCATGGCAAACTGCACGGAGGTTACATTTTGATTCTTTGTGGATACAAAGGAAATCGGGGTAAAATTGCCTCCGGATACTTTCTTCAGTGCCTCATCGATTTCATCATCCACCTGTACGTCGAGGTCACTTGTCTCTGCCTTGAAGGTATCAGTTCCGTCAGTCAGTTCACCGGTTCCGTCTACAAGGTCACTCGTTCCCTCATATAATTCCTTAGTACCATCATATAGGTCAACTGCTCCGTCTACAAGCTCATTGGTTCCGTCTAACAGTTCTTCTGTGCCCTCCTTGAGATCCACTGTTCCATCCTTCAACTCGCTGATACCGTAGCGCAGCTTGCCCATTCCCTCACAGGCTGTCTGGGAACCGGCTCGAATCTGTCCCACTGCTCCGGTGTAATCGTTGACACCGGTGTTAAGGGACGCTGCTCCGCTTTGCAGTGCGGCTGCTCCTTCAGCGAGTGGCTGCATTTTGGTGGTAATCGCTGCGGACATATTTTGGCCGATTCCGGTAGCGATTGTCTGAGCGGCTTGTGAAGAAATTGCTTCAATTGTCGCCGGATCTGATATCCCGGCAGCCTGTAACGCTCCAGCAACTCCGGTCTTCACTCCTGGCTGTACCATTCCTGCTATCTCAGTCTCACTGATTGATGCTCCATTAATCCCTGTTACCAATGCGTCCGTACCACTTTTCAGTCTGCTGCTGCCATCCTTTAATTCCTGCGACTTGCCATCCAACGCACCCAATCCGTCATTGATTTCATACATACCCTTCTGCAGACTGCCGCTGCCGTCGCAGAGCTCCTGTGCACCCTCTAAGAGCTTCCCTGCTCCGTCATCCAGTTCCACTGCTCCCTCCTGCAGGTCAGTTGAACCGTCAAAGAGGTCTATGGAACCGTCATGCAGGTCATACGCCCCATCATTCAACTCCTTTGCGCCGTCCTTTAGCTCCAATGCACCATCATCCAGTTCTGTAACTGCGTCCTGCAGATCTGTGATTTTCGTATCAATTTCTTCTGTATTCAGGCTGCTTCTGTCAATGTCAAAGGAAACCGGAACTGCGCTGAAACTGATTCCATCCATTCGAAAATCCGTCACATCTGCACTGATCCGATACTCCTTCTCCTTATCGGGCATGATGTTATAAAGCAGCTGCTTATCACTGCCGACACTGGCTGCCGTTGCCCCTTCGGCTTTGATATTCTTACACCGTTCCGTATCCAGCAGTACCTTGCCCTGCAGCAGATAATTTTCAAAGAAGGAGGCATCCACAGCTGCATTTTTCCCAGTGGAAATGAGAATTTCAAGACTGCCGCTCTTTCCTCCCAATGCCTCCGCTTCTATTTCCCTTCCATCGAGGAAATACTTGACAGATATGCTCCACGGAAGCTCCTTTGTCTCCAGGTTGCCCTGGTAGTAATACTTTCCCTTATGCCCCTGCAGAGTGATTGTCTCACCGTCTATCTTGATTTCATCATCAGTCGTAATATTTTTGACCGAAGAGTATTTGCCGTAGTCCGTCAGTGTCTGATCTGCCTGAAGAGTATATTCATTGACCACATACAGACTTTTAACCGAACCGTCCGCGTTCAGGCTTGCATATACATTTTCCTCTTTATTTCCTGTATCCGCCGCATAAGTCATTCCCGGCATTGTCAGTATGATACCAGTTGTTATGACAAGTATACCTGCCTTTTTGATTAACTTCCTATTCACTCTCATTTCTCTGTTCCTTTCATAGCTCTTTGATTTCAATTTCTTTTTTTCCAGGAGATTCTTTACATACAAAGTTCGCTTGATAGGTCGTTTTTCTGATCACTGGATCCATAACCCACAGAGCCGCCGGCAGCACGAACAGGACAAGTCCAACTGAGATAGCTGCTCCTCTGCCAACCAGTGTTCCAAGCTGGCTCAGAACAAGGTTTGTAGATATAATGCCCAGTAAAATGCCTGCCAGTGTCAAAATGACCGATGAAGTCAATACGGACAGGGTGGATGTGGATAAAGCCCTCAATACTGCCTCTTTCTTCTCCATCTTCCTGCGATTCTCCACATATCTGTCTGTAATCAGAATCGCATAATCAATGGTTGCTCCAAGCTGCACTGTTCCGATAATCAGATAGGCTATATAATGCAGCGTCGTTCCCTGACAATAAGGAATCGTCAGGTTAATCCATATCGATGCCTCAATCACAAGTGTCAAAATCACAGGCAGTGTCAACGACTTAAAATTCATAATTAAAATTAAGAAAATTGCTGCAATTGCAACTGCATTGACACGTACATTGTCCTCTGTCACCGTATCGCGCAGATCAGAGGTACTGATGATATCCCCCGCCAGCAGGTATTCATCTCCGTAGATGTCTGCGATTGTCTGCTTGAGTGCAGCAATCCGGTCGAATGCCCCCTTGTCCGTCTCAGATAACTGCAATGTCACAACAAATCGGCTGTAATGATCGGAATACAGCTTGGCGGAGGTCTCAGACGGCAGAAACTCGACCGGAATTTCCTTTCCTACCGTATTGGCATATGAGATTACAGATGTAACTTCGTCAAGCTTTAGCAACGCATCATTCAGTCTCTGTTCCTTCTCAGGGCTGCCGACCGGCACCATCACTACAATCGGACTGGACTCTCCGAACAACTCGTTAACCGCCAGCTTATCTGCACCGATTTGTGTATGTTCATCTCCGTAGATGCCAGATGCACCGTAGATAAAGTCATTTGCACTCTGCGCCTTGTAACATGGAAGCAAAATCAGCATAAATAGGAGCAGTATCGGCACTCTTACCTGAATGACTACATTTGCAAGTCCTTCAAATGAAGGCATCAGGGAACGGTGTTCTGTTTTATCAATCAGTTTATAGGTCAGAATGGTTGCAGCAGGCAGGAATAAAACCACACAAAGCAGACTAAATACAATTGCCTTTGCCATCACATAGCCCATATCCGGTCCGATTTTAAAGCGCATCAGAATCAGAGCTGCAAAACCGGTTACTGTTGTCAGTCCACTGCTCATAATAGACCCAAATGACTTTTTGACTGCTTTGGTCATTGCCGTTTCTACATCAAAGCCAGATTTACGGTATTCCGCAAATCTGTGTAATAAAAAGATTGAATAATCCATAGAAACCGCCAGCTGCAGGATGCTGCCTGCAGCATTTGTTACAAAAGAAATCTCTCCAAACATGAGATTTGTTCCACGATTGAGCAGGATTGCAATTCCGATTGTAAGCAAAAAAAGGAACGGCTCCCACCAGGAGGTTGTTGTCAACAACAGAATCGCGAGTACAATCGGCACGACATAACAGATAATCTGCGAAACCTCTTTTGCCGTTGTCTTAGGAGCAAGTGCATTATTCACCGCTGCACCACTCATAGCATTGTCGTCACCGATTACCATGCGGATGCCCTCCACCGCTGCCGTCTCACTCTCCTCTGTGCTGTCATCCACCGTGATGCTGTAAAGAGCTGTCTGATCCTTGTACCATGCCTCTACTGTATCCGCATCACTGTATTCCAGTGGCTCATAAACATTGACTGCATCACCCAGCCAATTCACGGACTCCACATACTCAACCTGCTCCAATTGCTCCTGATATTCACGTGCCTGCGGAATGGTTACATTTCTAACGATGGCGCGTACATTCGGCGGAGCCTGCGTGTATTCCTCATTCATGGTATCAAGTGCAGTAGTCGAAGGCGCATCCTCCGGCAGATAATCCAACATATCATAATTGACCTTTACAAAATTAGATATGAAAAAACAGAATACTGCTGCTGCCAGAAAGGTCATGACCACTGTCTTCTTGAAATGTATGATAATTCCTGTTAACTTCTCCATAAATACATGCTCCTCAAATTTAACTTCTGTCAGTTAATGAACATCGTGTTGATTTATTAACCTGATTGCATTATAATAACATCATATAAGAAAGACAATCGTCAGTTTTTATTCGATTGTCCAATAATCAACACAAATCAATGAAACGTTCATTATCTGTTTCAGAACTCTTATAATCAGAGCAAATGGAAATCAAGAAGAGTCTCTGAGTAAATTGATTACAAATTGGAAAGAGAGCCGCTGCCTTGAATGAAAAGAATGCTGACCGCAGGGTCAGAAAGACAAAAAATCTCTTGAAAAAGGGACTGATTGATTTGATGAAAGAAAGGAGCTTCCGAGAGATTACCGTAAAAGAATTAGCTGACTATGCAGATATCAACAGGGGAACATTTTATCTGCATTATAAGGATGTATTCGATCTCATGGAACAGACCGAACATGAACTGATGGAACAAATCATTTCTATATTCAGGAAATACAATCCTCACGAGCTGTCACAAAGTCCACGTCCAATCTATGCAGACCTCTTCTCAGCTGTGCAGGAGAATGCCGGACTATGCCGTGTTTTACTTGGCCCGAATGGAGATATCGCTTTCTTAACGAAATTCAAAACCACCATTTATGAAGAATGTCTCTCGCACTGGTCTGAGCTGAATGCCGGTAAATCCGACATCCGTCAGGAATATTTCGCATCCTTCATCCTGTCCGGCTACATCGGACTCATCCAGCTCTGGCTGGAAAGCGGGATGGCTGTCTCCACAGATGAACTGGCAGATATGGGAGAAGGATTTATCTTAACAGGAATTCGATCCATCCTTCCGGTTTCTTGAATATAATGAAAAAGTCACTTCAAAATGACTTTTTTGCAAAAATAAATCACTTCAAAATGACTTTTCTACTCACTATGATACGAATTGCTTCGTTCTCATGTCGTTGGGCGTCATAAATTATCTTGCTATCAGCTTCTGATCTGCCACATCAATTGTGATGGTCTGACCTTCCTCTACATCATCTGCCAGGATTTTCTTAGCGACCAGAGTCTCTACATTCTTCTGCAGATAACGCTTCAGCGGACGGGCACCATAGACCGGGTCGTAGCCTGCATCCACAATGTAATCCTCTGCTGCCGGTGTCAGCGCAATGGTTAGATTCTTATCTGCGAGACGCTGATTCAAATCTGCAATCAGCAGCTTAATGATGCCTCCGATATTGTCCTTGGTCAATGGTCTGAATAAAATGGTCTCATCCAGTCTGTTCAAAAATTCAGGTCTGAAATGTTCCCGCAGGTCATTCATGACCATCTGCTCTGCCTCCGGCTTGATGGTGCCGTCTGCCTCGATGCCTTCTAACAGATATTCAGAACCGATATTGGAGGTCATGATTAAGATTGTATTCTTAAAGTCAACCGTCCGTCCCTGTGAATCTGTCACACGCCCGTCATCCAGTACCTGCAATAGTACATTGAAGACATCCGGATGTGCTTTTTCAATTTCATCAAATAAAACAACGGAATAAGGTTTCCTTCTGACTGCTTCTGTCAATTGTCCACCTTCTTCATATCCAACATATCCGGGAGGTGCTCCAATCAAACGGGATACAGAGAATTTCTCCATATACT
>CAYRJT010000128.1:0-7283 GCA_964424675.1 uncultured Lachnospiraceae bacterium | reverse complement strand
TGTCCGGCTAGATTAAAATAGCTGTGGTTTGTCAGGTTGATAACGGTCTTTTTATCACTGACACCATCGTAATGAATCTCCAGTGCATTATCCTCTGTCAGCGTATATGTCACAGAGATCTTCAGTGTTCCCGGAAATCCGGTCTCTCCATCTGCGCTGACATATGAAAATCTGACAGCCTGATCCAGCTCCTCTGCATTCCAGACTCTCTTGTGAAAACCAAGCTCCATATCAGAATGCAGGTTGTTTTTTCCATCATTTACAGCAAGCTGATAGATCACATCATCTATCGTAAATTTAGCCCCTGCGATTCTGTTTGCATTACGTCCGACCGTTGCTCCGAAAAAGCTGCCGTTTACTTCATAGTCAGCAAGCTTGTCATAGCCTAATACTACATCATCCAGTCTGCCGGATTTATTCGGTGCATACAGTGCTGTCAGTATCGCTCCAAAATTTGTTACCTTGGCTTTCATGCCCTTACTGTTTTCAATTGTATACAGATATACCTCTGTTCCGTCCTTCGTTGTTCCGAATGTCTCTTTTGTTACTCCCATAATCTCTCTCCTTTTATTCTGCATCATTTTCTTTTATTTTTATAACTCTGTACGACCTTCCAAGGCCCGTAACAAGGTCACCTCATCAATGTATTCCAGATCGCCTCCGACCGGAACGCCGCTGGCGATCCTCGTCACCTTGATTCCTGTAGGCTTGATCAGCTTGCTGATGTACATTGCTGTCGTCTCACCCTCCAGACTGGAATTTGTGGCTATGATTACTTCATCTACATCCTCCTGCAGACGCTGCATCAGTTCCTTGAGACGAATGTCATTTGGTCCGATTCCAAGCATCGGTGAGATCGCTCCATGCAGTACATGATAGACACCTTCATATCTGCCTGTCTTTTCATAAGCTGCCAGGTCTCTCGGTGTCTCCACTACCATAATGGTTTTTTTATCCCTTTTCTCATTCGAACAAATCGGACACAGTTCATGGTCTGTCAGCGTATAACATTTGGAACAATACCTGATATTCTTCCGTGTATCTACCATCGTCGTCGCCAGACGCTCTACATTCTCCTCCGGCATACTGATCAGATAAAATGCCAGCCGCTGCGCCGATTTTGATCCGATACCCGGCAAACGGGATAACTCCTCTATTAACCTGTTAATGTAACCGCTGTACAGTTCCATTTCAATATAAATCCTCCTGCTGTGTGATCCTCAGGTCTCACATTGTCTGTATCAGAACGGAAATCCGCCTCCCATGCCACCGAGTCCGCCTGTCAGCTTGGACATGGCTGCCTGAGATTCTTCCTCCATCTGACGAAAAGCCTCATTGGTTGCTGCCATGATCAGATCCTCCAGCATCTCTATATCATCGGGATCTACCACTTCTTCTGATAATTTTACCTTTGTGACTTCCTTTTTCCCGGATACAGTCACCTCAACGGCTCCGCCGCCTGCTGCCGCGGTAAACTCCTTTTCCTCCAGCTCCTTCTGATTCTCCGGGAAATCCTCCTCTTTTTGCCATGCTCCAAGTCCTCCTTTAATCTTCTATTTCTATCTCCATATTGATTACTTTACTCAGATCTGCATAAGACTGTTCAAAGTTCTGATGACTTTCCAGTCCGCAGATTTCAATATCTACCTTTTTACCGACACGCTCTGAGATGATATCCATAATCTTTTCACGATGCTCTTCCCGATTCAACAGCTTGCTGACATTCGTATCACCAACCACGATCAGAAGGGTACCCTCATCCTTCATACTGAGCTTTGCCGTCTTGAGATATGACTTATATAATCCCGGCATCTCTCCCACAATACCTGTCCACATCCCGACTGCCTTCCTGATATCATCAGGAATTGCTTTCGGCAGCTCAGGTTTCTGTATCTGTGCCGCCACAGACCCAACTGCTGCCTGCACTGTATTCGTTTGAGCGGATACCATAGCTGCTGGAATTCCCTGCTCCATTCTCTCTTCCAGATCCCTGATACGCTCCAGCAGGGAATCCTGATCTGTCTCCATGCTTGGCCTGCATAGTCTGATCAACGCCATTTCTGTCAGGATACGCTTCTGTGAAGCATACTTGATCTGCCCTGAGAGATCTGAAAAAATACGGATGAAGCGCATCAGAGCTTCCTGCTCTATCATACCGGCCTCTTCCTTCAGTCTGCCAAGATGTTCACTGGAAACATCCAGTACATCTTCAACGTTATCTGAAGTCTTGACCAACAACAGGTTTCTCAGATACCATGTAAAGTCAATCACGAACTGTGTCAGTTCCCGTCCCTGTATCGTGATCTCCTCCAGCAGATGAATGGATGCCGTAATGTCCTTTTGCATGATGATGCGCAACAGACGGCTGTATACCTCTGTATCTACTGCACCCAGTACCTCCAGTGCCTTATCATAGGTAAGCTCCTCGCCAAAGTGAAATGCAATACACTGATCCAGCAGACTGATGGCATCTCTCATAGAGCCATCACCCATCTTGGCAATAAAACGAAGCGCCTTCTCCTCTACCTGCACATTTTCATCCGCCAGCAGCGGACGCATCCTGTCAGCTATCGTGTCTATGGAAATCCTTCTGAAGTCATATCTTTGACATCTGGATAAGATCGTGATCGGGATCTTGTGTACCTCTGTGGTCGCCAGGATAAAGATCACATAGGAGGGCGGTTCCTCTAATGTTTTCAATAATGCATTAAAAGCGCCTATCGAGAGCATATGAACCTCATCGATGATATAGACCTTGTACTTACCCTCTGCCGGTGAATAGGCTACCTCATCTCTGATCTCACGAATGTTGTCGACTCCGTTATTCGAAGCTGCATCAATCTCTATGACATTCATAGAAGCACCAGTTGCAATTGCTTTACAACTGGCGCATTCTCCGCACGGGCTTCCATCGACCGGATGTTCACAGTTCACTGCCTTGGCAAATATCTTGGCAATCGATGTTTTACCGGTTCCCCGCGTACCGCAGAATAAATATGCATGTCCGATCCTGTCTGATTTGATCTGATTTTTCAGTGTTGTAACGATATGGTCCTGACCCTTGACATCCTCAAAGTTGTCCGGCCGCCATTTCCTGTATAATGCAGTATAAGACATAATCCTGCCTTCCGTTCCTGATAATACTAAGATACATTAATCTGCGAAGCTGATGCCTAAGAGCTTTGCTTCCTTGATAATGGTCGCATCAGGAGATACCATTTTCAGCTTTCCTGCTACCTCTTCAAGAGGAATCTTTCCAACCTCACGGTTTACGATACCAACCATATATCCATATTCACCTTTCATAATCAGCTCTGCTGCTGCTGTACCCAGTCTGGATGCCAGTACTCTGTCATATGGACAGGGGCTGCCGCCGCGCTGTGTATGTCCGGGAACCGTGACTCTTATCTCCAGTCCGGTCATCTTCTGGATCTTGTCTGCTATCTCATAAGACACTGACGGATAGGTACTCTTTTCCTGCTTCTTAATCAGATCCTTTTTGGATAATGCTGCATCTTCCTTGGAAATCGCACCCTCAGCAACTGCAAGGATTGTAAATGCACTGCCGCGCTCATGTCTCTTATTAATCGCTGTTACAATCTTATTAATATCATACGGTATCTCCGGAATCAGTATAATATCTGCGCCGCCTGCAATACCGGCATTCAGCGTCAGCCAGCCTACTTTATGTCCCATGACCTCTACGATAAATACACGTCCGTGAGATGCTGCTGTCGTATGAATACAGTCAATCGCATTGGTCGCAATGTTCACTGCACTCTGGAATCCGAATGTCATATCGGTTCCCCACAGATCATTATCAATCGTCTTGGGAAGTGTCACAACATTCAATCCTTCTTCCCGGAGCAGATTTGCTGTTTTGTGTGTACCGTTGCCACCCAGGATTACCAGGCAGTCCAGATTGAGCTTATAGTAATTCTGCTTCATGGCCGCTACCTTGTCGAGACCATTCTCATCCGGTTCACGCATCAGCTTAAATGGCATTCTGGAGCTTCCGAGGATCGTACCGCCTCTGGTCAGAATCCCTGAAAAATCCGAAAATTCGAGCTTTCTGTAATTACTGTAGATCAATCCTTTATATCCTTGAAAAAATCCATAAATCTCAACCTCTTCCGGTCCTAACGTATACCAAAGAGCCTTTACTACGCCACGCATTGCCGCATTCAGTGCCTGGCAGTCGCCACCACTGGTTAACATTCCGATTCTCTTCATACGTTTACTTCCTCCTGTGCTTCGGTTTTCAAATAACTGATAAAAACAGTATACAATATTTTCGACCCTCTCACAATAGAGGATTCTACAGTACCTGTATCCATTTATTTTTATTTTCATAGGGTGGCTTGATCACAAATTCCCACTCTGTATTGCCTTCTTTATCTTCCTTCACCCTTGTAAAACCCTGCAGCTCATAGAAATTCTGTACCATTTTATTCTTTGCTGTCGGATAGTAGTAGCCTCTGATTCTCTTGATGCCTTTTTGACTGCACTGTGCTGCCAGCTGATCCATCATGGCATACTCCATGTCTCGCTTCAGCACTCTGCAGCTCATGATCCACAGATCAATATGCAGTGTATCACCCTTGATTTCACCGATCACGACAGAGACGACACCGTTATCACCAAACTTGTCTTCCAGCTTCCCGTACAGATCAATATAGGAATCTGATGCTGCCACAGCTTCTATTTCTGCTCCTGTATAGCGTTTGGTCGTCAGATTGAACTGGTTGCTCTTGTTCGTCAGCTGCGCAATGCGTTCCATATAGACCGGTTCAAATGACCGGATAACTGCCTTCATATCGAGAGACTGCAGGTATTCATCATAGTTTTCAAAGCTTTGCTGCAGCTGCTGACGCTTCGCATTGTCCTGATACATCTGGTTTCTCGTTGTATCATCTGCAGAGAAATTCGTAACCTCGAAAAATCCCGACTTGTCCAGCACCTGTATGTAGTTTTCCACACTGCCAATCTCGGGTGTGATCACTCCGGGCACCTGCTGTGATATGATTTCACGCTCAGCCGGATTGTCATCTACAAATACAAAAGCCTCTGGTAACAAATTGAGCTCTGCTGCCGTTTCCACGAGATTCTGACTCTTGGGCTCCCAGTTTGCCTTGATTACGATAAAATCGTCCGGTTTCAGGGGTGCGTCCGGATGATTCAGTCCTGCAATCGCATTTTCATATTCATTTTTGGAACAGATCGTCAGTATCGTACCAATGCTTTTCTGTTCCTTGATATAGTTTTGAAACTCACCATATACCTGACCCAGAGGGGTCTCTTCACCAATCTCCAGCCTGTCTACGCCATCATCACCTACGATGCCGCCCCAGAGCGTATTATCGAGATCCAGAGCCAGTGCTTTTTTATTCTTGCCATAAACAGATTTGATGATATTGGTCACGCTGAATGCAAGGGTCGGTATCGCTTCCATGCAGAGGGCGTACTTGTACATATGCCAGTAAAGCGGATCCGCCCATTTTTCCAGTCCGTAGCATGCTGACAGATAATTGAGATCATGCAGATAGAAATCCTTGTGCTCACGCGCATACTGAGAGAAAAGCATATTCAGCCGGTTGACATAGCAGACCTTGCCATGCACATCTACAGCATCCTGATTCCCCATCAGACGATATGTGGGATAGTCAAAATTATTCTGGATCACCGGGCAGTGCCAGGTCGTTTCGATCTTCTGCCACATGATCCGGAAGTGCTCATAATCCGCCTGTATCATCTGCTCCACATCCTGCTCGGACTGTGTCAGCATCGGATACTGCCGGATATTGCGGTTACTTGTGTGGATATAAATGATATCCGGAGCAAACTCCCTAAGCTCCGGGGCATCAAACATGATGTCCTCCCAGTACTGCGCATATTCACATTCATAGAAGGATGCTTTGATTCCCTGATTTAATAAAAAGAGATCCATGATCTCACAGATATCATGTGTTGTAGATCCGCCCAGAACAGCAATTTTCTTCTCTAAAAATACCGTCTGGCTCTCCAACAGAGCTCTCTTGATGGATTTTCTTTTCTTTAATAGATATCGGCTGTCAAAAGGATACTGTAATTCTTTCACTGTTCTCCTGCTTTCTTGGTTTTACATTTCCGGGCTGCTTTTCTAGGCGGCTTTTCTAGCGGCTTTTCTTCATCACGTAGATTATATCTGGTTTTTCGCTTCTTTGCAATGTGCATCAGGCCGGCTTGCTGCGTAATTGTTTTCAGTGGTTCTTATGTCTTTCTTCTGTTATTTCTCTTCTGTTATTTCTCTTCTGTTATTTCTCTTCTATTATTTTTCTCCTGTTGTTCTGTGATGACTCATCAGTTCAAGGTTCTCATAGTGATGGAAGCCATCAGTCAGGATACACGCTCTACGCGTATAGACTGCCTTGACAAAATCATCAATATCTGTGAGTCTCTCAGCAAAGGCCATACCTCCACCTGTCAGCTCTGTAAAGTGCATGTCTGAGCCTGCTGTCATGAGAAAATCATGAGCGTTGGCATATGCAAGTGCCTTCTCATCAAACTCCGGTCCATAATGATGTTTGCTGGTTGGATTAGAATGGCATGCGTTGATGGTCTCTACGGCATCTATATATTCCGGGAACAGGCGCACTTCTTTTATATAATCCTCTTCTCGATACGGATGGGCGTGTACTACGATGCCGCCGCCCTCATGTACCAGTTTGTATTGTTCCTCTATCGTCGCATTCTTAATCTCCGGATGTGCCAGCAGCCAGTTCTTATCCAGTCCATAAATCAGAAATTCTGTACCATGATATCCAGATTCCCAGCCCCAAAGCACCTGCAGTCCGAGCCTGTCTCCCTCTGCCTTCGCATCCTCATAGCCCAGACAAAATGCCTGTACCCAGTCCTGCCATGGTAAGTCTCTGCTGACTGCTGTATTTCCATAAAAAAAGTGATCTGTGATGATGATCCCGGTATAACCCGCCTGATGATATGCTCTCGCCATCACTGCTCCCGGATACGCTCCGCAGGCACTTCCCTGATTCGTATGCACATGCGTATCATACAGATACGGATATTTCTCATTGCTCCACTTCTCTGCCATACTTCATTCCTTCTTTTCTCTCGAATACAATTTGACTTAACCGATCTATTTGTATTATAATTTGATGATGCAAGGGTCAAATAAGTCACACAGACTCTTGCCCTTGCATCATTATAATACATTTTTTCATTCATGACTAGGAGACGTATCGAAGCGGTCATAACGGGGCGCACTCGAAATGCGTTAGCCCTCC
>CAYRJT010000127.1:0-7303 GCA_964424675.1 uncultured Lachnospiraceae bacterium | reverse complement strand
TCGTCAGACATTATACTGGCCGAATGGCCATCCTACGGAGTAACCATATGCGAAGTATATGGTATAATTTGGTTGACGTTACAACATTAAGTACAAAATCATACCTTTTAAGTATAAAATAATCACCCCTTTTCACTATATGCTATTCTGACAATGAATAAGCAAAAGAGAAAGGGGCGTTTTTTATGAATCAATATAAATGGATCATAGTTGCAGCAACATCTATCTTTACGACGATACTCTTAGCGGGATGCGGATCTCATGGGACAATTGGGAAAAGTGATGCAGAATCACTTTGGAAGGCAGATGATAAACAAGATAAAATCGTAGTGATCAGTGACTTGCATCTTGGGATTCAGGATGAATATACAGAGACTCTGGAAAATAGACCTCGTCTGGTTGAGTTTTTACAACGGTTACAAAACACAAAGGATGTAAGAGAACTTGTAATAGCAGGTGACTTCTTGGATGAATGGTTTTTACCTGTATCCTATCCATCTTATACTGATGAGAAACAATTTTACAAGGATGTGATTGTGAATAATCAGGACGTGATCGATGAATTGAATCATGTTGCCGAAAGTGGCATTAAACTGGTTTATGTGCCGGGCAATCATGATATGACTTTGGCAGCAGATGTATTGCAGGAAGCAATCCCTAAAATCGAACAGGCAAGGGACGCAGAAGGGCTTGGTGTATACCGAACGGGCGAACGTAATGAGGTTGTGATTGAACATGGTCATCGCTATGACGTGTTCTCGGCACCCGACACTGTTACGAATGCTGAACTTTGTGGTAATAGTGATACAATTCTGCCAGCCGGATATTTCTATGCAAGGTATGCGGCGACATGGGTTCTGGAGGGACGCCCTGAGGTGAAAAAGGATCTGCCGGTAGTGACAAAGATTCCGGAACAGACTGATATAGATCAGTATGGAGCATTCGTCTATTATTCACTGCTTAAGAATATTTCCGAACGGATGACGCCGAATGAAGGATTGGATGAGAAAATATTTGATATTCATATTGCCGGTTTTGACGATCAGTATACCTACCTTGATTTCTATCCGGCAGAGCAGGCAGATGGCACTATCAGTGCACCGGTATTGTATCGGAACATACAGAGAACCTGGGATGAGCGACAGAAGATTAACAATATTAAAGTAAAGAATTCCTTCCTTGAAGCAGTATCAGGTACGACAGACTGGGGTTACTATTTTGAACAGGCTAAGAAGCAGTATCTTGACAATAGGAATGATAATGCAGAAATTGTAGTGTTTGGTCACACGCATGTTCCTATGCTGCATGATCTCGGAGAAGATTTTTACTATGTCAACAGTGGTACATGGATTGATCATAACACAGATTATCCGGATGCAACACGAACATTTGTTGTGATTGGTCTTGATCAGAAGGATTCTGCAGTGCTCTACAGCTATGAGGAAGATGGTACGCTGAGGAATCTTGGGGCAGGTGCCGCAGACTAAAGGAGGAAAGGAAAATGAAGGATATGGACCAAGATTACGAAAAAAGAAAATTGACTGATGGTGAACTGAATCATGTTGTAGGAGGACGTAACCCTTTATTTACAGGGGATGCTGCAGAGGAGATTTTGTGGCGCGCTTACCAAACGAAAGACTGTATGTTTTGTGGTGGTTCACAATGCATAACAATTGATTGTGATGAATTTGACAGTAAAAAAATGCACTGTAGTAAATGCAAAAGAATATACTTTTGGAAGAGAAGTGGTGGGGCAACAATTTATTAATGATAAAGCAGTCAGCCGGGCAAGTAATGGAAGCCCGGCTTTTTTGTTTGAATACTGCTAATTCCTACAGTAAATTTATGTTATCGAATTATGAAGAAAATAGAGACAATCACACCCTAAAAATGGTATGATAAAGAGAATAACAAAGCACAAGGAGGATAAGACCTATGGCAAAGTACAAATGTAGTGTATGTGGTTACATATATGATGAAGAAAAGGAAGGGAAACCATTTTCGGAAATGAAGGAATGCCCGGTATGCAAACAGCCTCCGGAAAAATTTAAAAATATAGAAGATACTGAAAAAGAAGAGAAGAAAGCCAAGGAAAAACAGACAAAGACTGATTCAAATAAAGAAAAGGCCAAAAAAGAAACTCCTGCCATCAATCTTTTCTATGATGAGACCTATGTGCGTCATGATGCATCCTGTCGTTACATGGAGGAGATTCATGAGATGGCAGTTACCGGTAAATCAATCAGTGGGGCAATGGGAACACAGATGTCAATGCCAAATTGGGATGATATTCTGCTCTTAGGTGCCCAGTTAAATCCGCCACCATTAAATGATGGAGATCCGGTGATTACCACAACGGTGATCGGGAAAAATGCGAAAAAACCGATGATTCTGGATAGTCCTGTTTATATTTCACATATGTCTTTTGGAGCATTGTCGCAGGAAATTAAGGTGGCGCTTTCCAAAGGCTCTGCAATAGCCCATACTGCAATGTGTAGTGGAGAAGGCGGTATATTACCGGAAGAAAAAGCGGCTGCTTATAAATACATATTTGAATATATACCAAATAAATACAGTGTAACAGATGAGAATTTATGTTCATCAGATGCAATTGAGATTAAGATAGGACAAGGGACGAAGCCGGGAATGGGCGGTCATTTACCGGGTGAAAAGGTAACGGCGCAGATAGCCGCTCTTCGTGGGAAAAAAGAAGGAGAGGATGTCCAAAGTCCAAGCAAGTTCCCGGAGCTTCAGACAAAAGACGATTTAAAAGAAATGGTAGCTATGCTCCGTGCACGTTCAGACGGACGCCCAATCGGAATTAAGATTGCAGCCGGGAGGATTGAACGTGATTTGGAATACTGTGTATATGCAGAACCGGATTTTATTACAATAGACGGAAGAGGTGGTGCTACCGGCTCCAGTCCGTACTTCTTAAGAGAAGCAACTACCGTTCCGACAATATACGCACTGTATCGAGCAAGAAAATATCTGGATTCCATACATTCTGATATTTCTCTTGTCATTACAGGAGGACTTAGGGTGTCCGCAGATTTTGCAAAAGCAATTGCTATGGGAGCTGATGCAGTAGCGGTTGCATCTGCAGCTTTAATTGCAGCAGCCTGTCAGCAGTATCGAATCTGTGGAAGCGGTAACTGCCCGGTTGGAATTGCCACACAGAATGCGGAGTTAAGAGCCCGGATGAAGGTAGATGCATCAGCACAGAGAGTTGCCAACTACCTAAACGTCTCTCTTTCTGAACTCAAGACGTTTGCAAGAATAACAGGACATTCGAATATTCATGATTTGACTGTTGATGATCTCGTTACGATCAACCGTGAGATTTCTGAGTATACCAATATTCGTCATGCTTAATAGATAAACTATGAGGCACTCTGAGAAGGGTGCCTTTTTCATATTGTTTACGTTTATTTTAACGCTTCATTGTAACATTATCCTCCTAAAGATTGGTTGATTTCAAACCTTTCGAAAGGATACTTGGTATGCAGGCAGAACGAGCTTCATAAAGGCAAAAGCATGAAGTACTCCAATCACCGCAAATAAGATTCTTGCCGCTGTTTCCGGCAGAAGTAATGAAATCCCGTTCATATCTCCTCCGCCGAAAAAAACACACAAAATGCTCAAATACAACGGATCAACAAATAGCATGGCAATGGTAATGTAATATGCCGCCGCACGGAACACAGGCGATTTAACTTTGCATATCTTTTCTCTAAATGCAGTCAACAACCATGCTGCTGCCAATGTTGCCGTCGCACCGACCAAGCAAAAAACACCGATTTGAACATCTGTCATTTTCTCCGTATAGACATCAATCTGTATTCCCAGTCCTAGAAAATTGATTCTCTTAAATACTCCAATCGCCAGAGCGTATAACAAATGTGCACCCTCATGGATTATATAATAGGCAACTACTGCTAACAGAAGCCCTAAATATTGTCTCGCTTTTTTGTTCATGTTTTTCTCCCATTCATCTCGACAACTTGGAAAATGTTGTGGTAATGTTCATTTTTACAACACCATCCTTGCAATTTCCAGTGTCACGATTTTGAGCAATGTTCCGCCTGACATCACATAAAACCAGATTTCTCGGGTTTGCTGGCTTTTGCTGAAAAGTGTTGCAATCCCGGCGATCAAAATCAATGCTGCTCCAACACAGCCAATCAGGTTGGGCAGACTGATCAGTGGAAAGATTCCGGGAACGCAGCTGCCATCAATGGCGCACTGAATTGTTTTATCTAATCCGTCTCGCGCTGTGGCAAAGCAACAAATCAACAGACCGAAGAATGCAAGGAATAGACTGCGTCGTCCCCAAAACTCAATATCTGCCCGATGCCAGATGGTATATCCCATAAATCCCAGCAATGCAAATAAAAGAATGGTGGTTATCGTTGTGGTGGAATTTCCAAAATAAAGTTTCATGCTCGGTCTCCTCTCTGACTGATTGTACAGTCCTCCAATGCTCTCAGATTCTCGGAAAACCTTTCTACATGAGCATCTAGGAGAGCTGTTATCGTTTCCTTATTTTCTGCCCCGTCATAGAGGCTGTATAGTAAGAAAATTGGTCCGTAAAATTCAAGTGCCAATTGCTCTGCCTGCGCCTCATCACCCACCATGCCCATAAAAATCTCTTTCATATAGGTAACAGGGCTGGATGTCAGATGCTTTTGGTAGAGCTCACTCATTTCTTTACTACGGAACTGTTCCAATGTTAGCATTTTACGAAAGAGAGAAGGAAATTCTTCCTGTGTCCAATGCTGGAACTGTGCCTTGCTGTATAAGCGGATCTGATCAAGAGGCAGTGTCTTATAAGCATCTACTATTTTCTCCATGTCTCCCTCCGGCATTTCATAAGCCTTTGCCCGCTCACTATCCATTTCGTCCATTCGTTCCGTAATACTGTCAAAAATATCACGCTTATTTTTGTAGTGTTTATAGAGTGCACTTTTCACCATCCCCAGTTCACCTGCTATCTGGCTAACTGAAACAGCTTCGAATCCGTCTCTTGCGAACAGCCTAAGCGCTGTTAGCAAAATGTTTTCCTTGGTGTTCATATTTTATCTACCTTCTTTCGTAGAGAACTATCGTTCACCTATATTATAGTGAACGACAGTTCTCTTGTCAAGGATATTTCATAATTTGATGATAGGAACCTCAAAAAACATCATAAAAAAGATTTGGCAGTGGAGCCATAATAAGGTAGAATACAAGAAGGCAGTCATAGCCACAGGAATACCATCTTTGGTTTACTTTTAAAAATGGAGGTAAATGAGTTGACAATCAAGCAGATAAGAAGACTGATTCTGTTTACGATTTTAATTTTTGTGGGAGTATGGAAATTTAATATTGTGCTGGCAGCAGTTGGATTTCTTTGGGGTATTGTGTTTCCGTTTGTATTGGGAGGGGCGATAGCCTTTATCATCAATGTACCGATGACATTTCTGGAGAAGAAACTATTTGGAAGCAAAGTGTTGGAGACTGGTGACGGGAGCGAGGATGCTACCGCGGGAACGAGCAGTCAGGAGGCATCTGATCAGGGTGAGAAGACTGTCGGAAAGGCAGCAGGGAAATTTCTGAAATGGCAGCACTTAAAGGACAAGCTGGCAAGACCGGTCAGCATGATTATTACGATTGTCCTTGTCATTGGTGTGATCTTTTTGGTTATTTTCTTCTTGATTCCGCAGCTTGGGAATACGTTTATCAGTTTGGCTGCGAATATTGAGGCTTTTGTTCCAAGTATGCAGAAATGGATGGCGGAGTTTTTTAACCATAACAAAGAGGTTACCGATTTTATTTCCGGTTTAGAGTTCGATATGGATAAGCTGGCCGACTGGCTGCTTGCCTCAGTGGGAAGCGGAGCAGGTAGTGTGATGAATACCACATTTGCAGCGGCTAAGAGTATCGTGAGTGGTATTGCAACATTTTTCATAGCATTTTCCTTTGCCTGTTATGTTCTGGCGCAGAAGGAAAAGCTGCATGTACAGATCAGAAAAGTACTGTATGCATTTTTATCACGGACAAAAGCCAATCGGGTGCTGGATATATGTTCACTGGCCTACAGGACATTTTCAGGATTCTTAACAGGACAATGTGTAGAAGCTGTGATTCTGGGTACGATGTTTGTGATTACGTTGTCCATTTTCAGAATGCCATATTCGCTGCTGATTGGTGTATTGATAGCATTTACAGCGCTGATACCGGTATTTGGAGCGTTTATCGGGTGTGGTTTGGGAGCATTTCTGATTTTCATGGAGAGTCCGAAGCAGGCACTTATATTCGTAATTATTTTTCTTGTGTTGCAGCAGCTGGAGGGCAATTTTATTTATCCGCATGTTGTCGGCAACTCAGTCGGACTTCCGTCCATCTGGGTACTGGCAGCAGTCAGCATCGGAGGACAGCTGATGGGTGTTGTGGGAATGCTGATTTTTATTCCGGTTATCTCAGTCATTTATACACTGTTTCGTGAACTTGTCTACACGAGATTAAAGCAGCAAAGAATCAAAAATGTTACAAAATTGACAGTAGAGGAGCAAGCTCCGGACGAGGGAGGAAGCATTTGATCTGCGGTATAAAGGAATAGTAACAGAACCCCTCCAAATCGAGGGGTTCTGCTTTTCACAAATGATATCTATTGTTTCGATATTAATTTTCACTGCCGGATTGTACAGACTGCATCATGGCATAGAAGTATTCAGCCTTTCCGGTGTTGAAATAGTTGTACCATGCTTCCAGTGTGTCAGCCTGAAATACACCTAAGTGCTCAATAATCTGTTTTGCCCAAAAAAGAGACCCTGTGCAGGCTGCTGTAATCAAATTATGATCGGTTACAGCTGGTTCATCAATGTAAAAGCTCTGACCCTTGTAGCCCGGAGCAACCATATCGAGGAATCCGACACCATTGCTGGTGTGCGGACGCTGATCTAATAGACCGCAGCACGCCAGTGCCACAGTGGCTCCGCAGATTGCACATACTGTAGCGTTTGCAGAAAGCAATTCATTTACCTTTCCAAGAATTGCACCATGCTTCGGGGCGCTCCAGGTATCTCCTCCCGGGAGTAGTAGGGTACTCGACTCACTAATCTCAATATCATCAATGATACAATCAGGAATAATGGTCATTCCACCCATAGTCTTGATCGGATCCTTTGTAAGACCAACTGTTTTGAACTCCATCTGTGGCGCACTCTTTTTGAAGAATCTTCTG
Organism: uncultured Lachnospiraceae bacterium; assembly: GCA_964424675.1. Classification (GTDB taxonomy): domain Bacteria; phylum Bacillota; class Clostridia; order Lachnospirales; family Lachnospiraceae; genus JAAYYM01. The sequence goes on along the minus strand of CAYRJT010000127.1, from coordinate 78 downwards.
GAATGCAATTCTGCAGTTACATATCCCAACTCCCAGTCTGCCATGGTATCCAGTACATAAACATAAATTTTCAACATC
>CAYRJT010000126.1:0-7331 GCA_964424675.1 uncultured Lachnospiraceae bacterium | reverse complement strand
TAGATCGCCAAAGGCGTCGCGGCCCAGCGAGCTTTCGATCCGGCTCCACTCTTTGGCGTAGGCGCGGCTCTTGATGTCGCCTGCCGTAGTGCGGATCAGGCCCAGAACCTGCGCCTTGATGATGTCGATAGGCGCGAGGTCAAGCCCCCGGTTGTTGAGGACTGAGAAGATGCGGTATGCGGCTTCGAGGTCGGGCGTGGAGATGACAACCAGCGAGCAGTCGTTGGCGAGGAACTGCCACAGCGCAATGAGGTCGGCAGGCGGAAGCGCCTTGGCCTTTTCGAGCAGCAGCGTGGCGTTTTCACGGTAACGCAGACGGCTGTCTTTCAGCTTGTCCGTGCTCGAAACCAGGCGCTCCAACCCACCTTGTTCCTGGATGTAGGTACGGAAAAAATCGGCAACCAGATGGTAAATATTATGGATATTCTGCAGCCAGGTAAGCTAATCCAGATGGATGCGGCGGATGTACATACGGGCGGTGCCGTAGCCAATACAGGATTGGCTATGAAGTTGCTGGGAGCTGAGGTGTCTTTGATGGGCAAGATCGGCAGGGATCCGTTTGGGGATATGGTGATGAATATTCTGCGAAAATACGATGCAGAGCGGGGTATGATCTGTCTGGAGCAGGAATCGACCTCTTATTCCGTGGTACTGGCAATGCCGGGGATTGACCGGATCTTTCTTCATCATCCTGGAGCAAATCATACATTTTCGGCAGACGATATTTCCGAGGAGCAGCTGCAGGAGGCTAGTCTGTTTCATTTCGGATATCCGCCGCTTATGAGAAAAATGTATGAGAATCAGGGAGAGGAACTGAAAGCATTGTTTCAGAAAGCAAAGGCGAGGAAATGTGCAACCTCTCTGGATCTTGCGGCTATGGATGCCAAGTCTGAGGCAGGACAGGCTGATTGGAAGCTGATACTGGAAAAGACGCTGCCCTGTGTTGATTTCTTCGTACCAAGTGTAGAGGAACTCTGCTTTATGCTGGATCGGGAAAAATATCATGAGCTGTTAATGAGGGCAAAGGGCAGGGATATTACAGAAATACTGGATATAGATACAGATGTCAAGCCGTTAGCGGACTGGTGTATGGCACATGGGACGAAGGTACTCCTGATCAAGTGCGGGGCGCCGGGAATCTATTACCGGACGGCTGGCGCCGGACAGCTGACAGAGCTGTCTCACATTTTGGAACTGCATACAGAGGAGTGGGCAGATCGAGAGGGCTTTGAAGCTTCCTATGTGCCTGAACGGGTTTTATCTGGAACGGGCGCGGGGGATACCAGCATTGCAGCCTTTCTGACATCTGCGATGAATGGATATTCACTGGCTGTGGCGCTTCAGATGGCAACGGCAACGGGAGCCAGCTGTGTGGCAGCCTATGATGCCCTCAGCGGTCTGAAATCTCTGGAGGAACTCCAGAGGAAGATTGATGCAGGATGGAAGAAGAATATGTGAGCCGATATTTTTTCGCCGGAATGCCTATCTGTTTCTTAAAAACCCTGCAAAAATAATTGTAATCTGTAAATCCGACCATATCAGAGATCAAGGATACAGCGTTCATGGTTTCAGCCAGCAGAGACTTGGCCTTTTCGATTCGCAGATAGCGGATGTGTTCTGCGACACCACAACCGTAGTTCATTTGATAGACCTGATAAAGCTTTGTTTTACTGATGCCGAATTCAGCTGCCAGTGTTCCGGCAGACAGCTCCTCTGCCAGATGTTCCATCAGATATTGATCCATATTGCGGATGAAATTGTCTCTTCGTACACGGATTGTGTCTTTGAGGATGACATAGAATGTGCAGGCTTCCATGATTTTGGCAGCGGCCTGGATCTGCTCCTGCGATTTCAGAGGAATATCATCCAGGTATTTGCGGGCATCCTTCAGTTCTTCATCTTCCAAGAATGAATTTTGCTGTAGTCTGAATATCAGGTCATCTATCGTTTGTTCATCTGAAATCTGTCCAAACATCATATAGCCAATAATCGTATCCTGATGCATCAATGGAGCAGAGGCCTCTATAAGCCCTGCGTAACAATGATATATCATCAGCTTTCCACTTTCCTGACATTGCTGAAAAGATGTATGGTCGCTTTCATTACAAAGAAGCCTTGTTTCCGGTACACTTTTCATCTGACTGCAAAATCGGCAGTGATTCTCGGGATATGACAGTAATTCATGGTAATCCAAATCAAACAGAACAATTCTTATGCCTGTCAACAGGTAGAAATCTCTCATTAATTCCTGCAGTTCCTGTTCATTGTATTCCAGTTTCATAAAATACCTCCCGCTGCAAAGCTGCTTATTTCTAAGATTACTTTTATTCTAACATAAAAGTGTAAAAATAAAAGCGAATGTGAACAAATTTACAGTTTTCAAGACACCTTTTACTATTCAAAATCGAATGACAGAGTTATGATAAAGAAGTATTCAGGTGAACCAGACAGGATTTTCAGAAAGGGTGTGGTGATGATGAATCCTTACATAGGGCATGAAACACAGTGTTACGGAATCGAGGAGCATAGACTGGTGGGTGGCAAGGGCGACGGAATGCGTTTGCTGCAGGTCAATAATGGGGATGGTCTCGAAGCAACGATTTCGTTAGACCGCAATGCAGATTTGCCACAGGGAATCCTGAAATTCCTGAAGCCCGGGGAAAGAAAGACTTATTCGGTCACAGTTAAAATAAATGAGAAATGATGCTTCATAAACAAACAATGAAAAGAGAAGAGGGAATACATTATGTTAGTGAATCTGAAAGAAGTTCTTGAAATCGCGGAAAAAAGAAATATTGCAATCGGTTCCTTCAATACACCGAATCTGGAGAGTCTGATTGCCATCATCGGGGCAGCAGAGGAGCTGGATGTTCCGGTAATCCTACAGTTCGCACAGTGTCATGAACCCTGGCTGCCGCTAGCCGTCATCGGACCGGTGATGGTGGAGCAGGCAAAGAAGGCCACGGTGCCTGTATGTGTCCATCTGGATCATGGCGAGACGCTTGCATATCTGCAACAGGCACTGGAGCTTGGATTTACAGGAATCATGTATGACGGCTCAGTATTATCCTATGAAGAAAATATGAAAAATACAAAGGCAGCTGTCGCTATGGCAGCTAGCTATAACTGCAGTGTGGAGGCTGAGCTTGGTTCGATGGGAAAGCGTGAATCAGGTGCGGGAGATGGAGCGGGGGCAGGTGATGAGACCAAGATTTATACGGATCCCGTACTTGCGAAGCAGTTTGTGGAGGATACGGGAATCGATGCGTTAGCCTGCTCTTTCGGTACAACGCATGGCATTTACCTGACGAAACCGAAGCTGGACTTTAACGTTGTCAGAAATGTCAGGGAAATGACGGGCAATATTCCGGTTGTAATGCATGGTGGCTCAGGGGTCAGCAAGGAAGATTTTCATACAGGAATCAAGGCCGGTGTCAGGAAGGTGAATTATTTCACATACATGGATAAGAGCGGCGGCAATGCAGCAGAGGAATATTTGAAGGGGCTGACAAAGGAAGAGCCCAGATTTTATTCATCCATTGTGGCGGAAGCGACCAAAGCGATGAAGGAAAATGTGAAGAGTGCGATGAAGACATTTGCACTGATGGATTAGAGGAGGCAGCAGGATGGAGAAGAAGAAAATGACATTTGCACTGGCATTCTGTAACAGAGGATTTATGCCGGGTGAACTGATTTATGGGGCAAGAGAGGATATGACCAAGGCAGTCAATGCAGCGGGCTATGATTTTATCGCCATGGATCCTGAAGCTACACGCTATGGAGGAATCGAGACGAGGGAGGAAGGGCGTTTGTATGCCGACTGGCTGAAATCACATGCCGGTGAATATGATGGTGTGATTTTCTCCATGCCGATTTTTGCTGATGAAAATGGTGCCATTACGGCACTGCAGGATGCGGGAGTACCGATTTTGATGCAGGCGTATCCGGATGAAATCGGAAAGATGGACTTCGCACACAGAAGAGATGCCTTCTGTGGAAAATTCTCAGTAACAGATGTATTTACACAGTATCAGGTACCGTTTACAGTGCTGAAGCCGCATGTGGTACACCCCTTATCGGACAAATTTCAGGAGAACCTGAAGGATTTTGCTGCAATCTGCCGTGTCGTAAACGGTATGAAGCGTTTTACAATCGGTTGTATCGGTGCCAGAACGACAGCATTTAAGACGACCAGATTTGATGAGATTGGGCTGCAGAAGAATGGAATTACAGTGGAATCCTTTGATTTATCGGAACTGATCTTTAAGGTGGATCACAAGCCAGATGATGAGCAGGCAGTGCAGGATAAGATGGCGGTACTGGAGCGCTATACAGATTTCAGCCGCGTGCCACAGGAGAAGAAGCTGGTACTTGCCAAGATATCGGTAGTGATTGATGAGTATATCAGGGAATATCAGCTGGATGCACTTGCAATCCGGTGCTGGAATGAGATGGAACAGATTCTGCGGGTATGCCCTTGTGTCCTTCTCTCAGAACTGAATGACAGGGGAATCGTAACGAGCTGTGAAATCGATCTGACCTCTGCCATCTCTATGAGAGCAATGGCACTTGCCAGTGAGGAGCCGACGGCGGTGCTTGACTGGAATAATAACTACGGCGATGAAGAAAATAAAGTGATTCTGTTTCACTGCGGTTCAACGGCGCAGAGCCTCATGACCGGGAAGGGAACGGTGACCAGTCATAAGATGTTTGACAAGGGCGACCCGGGAAGTGGCTGGGGAACCAATGAAGGAAGAATCCGCCCGATGAAAACAACCATTTCCAACTGCCTGACGGTAGACGGCAGAATCAGAATTTATGCAAGTGAGGCAGAATTTACAGCAGATCCGATTGAGGAGGCTTACTTTGGCTGTGCAGGTGTATGTGAGCTTCCGGATATGGAGGATAAGATGATCCGGCTGGCAAAGGGTGGATTCAAGCATCATACCTGTGTTGGCGTCGGCCATATGAGAAGTATTCTGCAGGAAGCTTTCACGACTTATCTGGGATATGACTGGGTAGACATTGAGCATTGATGAGAAAGAACCATATCGTCGTACTGCGTCGGAAAGGAAGACGTCACTAAGGTGACTCGACGAAGGTGGGGACCCCGCAAAGCAGGATTTTTTCTGGAAGGGAGCGGACAATGTATATAGGTGGACTCGATATCGGAACAACCGGCTGCAAGCTGACGGTATTTGACGAGACAGGAAAGCAGCTTCATAAATCCTATCAGGATTATCCGGTCAGACGCATGACCGGGGTGCATGAGGTGGATGCCTCAGCCATTCTGGAAGGTGTCAGAAGAGTGCTCAGAGAGACGACAGCCAATTATCCTGATCTTGCAGGGATTGGAGTAACGAGCTTCGGCGAGACATTTGTGATGACGGATGAGAACGGCAGACCGCTGCACCCGGCTATGCTTTACACAGACCCGAGGGGGAGTGAGCAGTGTCAGCAGTTATGCAGGAAGCTGAATGCAGACCAGATTGCAGAAATTTCAGGGGTGAAGCCTCATGAGATGTACAGTCTTCCCAAATTAATGTGGATGAAGGAGCATGAACCGGATATTTATCATAGTGCAAAGCATGTATTTTTGATGGAGGATTTTGTAATCTTTCATTTGACCAGAGCAGTCAAGATTGATTATTCTCTTGCAACGAGGACTATGGGGTTTGATATTCAAGAGCTCACGTGGAGCAGGGTATTATTTGATGCTGCAGAGATTGACTTGAATCTGATGTCAGAAGCCGTTCCTACAGGAACAATCGCAGGAGGGGTTACGGCAGCCGCAGCAAAGGAAACAGGACTCAAGGAAGGAATGCAGATTGTCTGTATCAGTCATGACCAGATTGCAGCGGCAGTCGGAGCTGGGGCATTTGATTCTGATACAGCAGTAGATGGAGCGGGCACGGTAGAGTGTATCACCCCGATTTACGACACAATTCCTGATATGAGGATTATGACAAAAGGTCATTATGCAGTCGTTCCTTATGTGATTCCGGGGAAATATGTATGTTATGCATTTTCCTATACGGGCGGCGCACTGATGCAGTGGTGTACGGATACTCTGGCAAAGGCGGAGAAGGAAGAGGCAAGGAAGCTTGGTATATCTGTGAATGAGCTGTTGGAATCGCGGTCGAAGAGCCCGACCGGACTGTTGGTACTGCCTCATTTTGCAGGGGCGGCAACGCCCTATATGGATCATGAGTCAAAGGGGGTTATCGTAGGTCTCACGACAGCCAGTACAGCGGCGGATATTTATCGGGGCTGTATGGAGGGTGTTGTATATGAGATGGTTTTGAATCTGGAATATCTGAAGGAATCCGGAATTCATTTTAAACGGCTGCATGCAACCGGAGGCGGGGCACATTCGAGAGAATGGATGCAGATGAAAGCAGATATGCTGAATCTGCCAATCATTTCCCTGGAGACAGTAGATGCCGGTACAGTGGGCAGTGCGATGTTAACGGGAATTGCGCTGGGGTGTTTTGTTGATTTGAAGACTGCGGCAGATGTCATGGTTCATAAGCTGCATACCTATGAACCAAGACCTGCAATGTATGAGGAGTATAGGAAGGAATATCAGAGATATCACGGACTGTATGAGGCAGTCAGAGAGCATATGTGAAAACGGCTTAGATAAAGTGGTCCAGTTTGGCCTCTACATCTGCCATTTTCTTCACCTTGGGGTCACGGATGACGTGGCCTCTTGCTATGACCATACTGATGCTGTGGAGCGCTTCAGGATGTTCCAGAGGATTATTTTTTGTCACCACGAAATCAGCACATTTTCCTGCTTCAATGGAGCCGGTGATGTCACTGATTCCCGCAATTTGGGCATTGCTCAGAGTTGCGGTATGTAAGGCAAGCTTTGTGGAAGCACCGCAGTATTTATGAAAGTAATTCAGTTCACGCCACATGTCATAATGTGTGATAAAGGGGTACACTTTAGCAAGATGTTATGTAGAGAGGGTGAAATGCAATTGGTTACATCCAAGCCTTTTTTGATTTCATTTGAGTTGCTTTTGGGCTTCTTTTGAAGTGATTTCTGACTGCAAGTTGACAGCTTTACTGGCTGGATTTCATTATGTCAGGTGATTTGGGGTAAACTGGCAATAATTTATATTATGTCAGGTGATTTGGGTCAAGTTGGGCAATGATCTGTATTATGTCAGATGATTTGGGGAAAATGGGCAATGGATTGCATTATGTTGGGCTATTTGGACAATTGGCATGCAAGGGAACTGATGACATATCCAAAATCGAATTCAGAATGTGATTGAAATTAAAAAATTGGACAATGCAAGTGGCGGAGAACAAGCAGTCAT
>CAYRJT010000125.1:0-7425 GCA_964424675.1 uncultured Lachnospiraceae bacterium | reverse complement strand
TCAGGTATTTGATAAATGTCTGACCTGTCTGCTGGCTGAAGATCATGCTCAGATGATTCGGCGAAAAATTCACATGAGAAGCAAGCAGGTTCAAGGACAGATCTTCATCTGCATAATTCTCATCTATATACTGCATCACCTCATCCACAATGTCTCCATATCGATTGCTGGCCGACTTTTCCCGTAGATCCAATGCTTTTTCGATAATTCTTGCGATATATCTCATAGTACCCTCTGCACTCTGCATAGCTCCGGAAGCGATCTCTAACGGTTCGATCTCTTCCTTGGGAAACAACAGACTCTCAGCGAACTCAGCAACGCAGAAATACGTATCCATCGCAATATACTGTCTGAACATATTGGATTCCAGCGCATTTTTACCGAGGCCCTTAAAAAATTCATCTACAAAATATTTCGTTTCCTCCGGTTCTCCCAGCTTCAGAAAATCCAATATCTTACGTCTGTCCATCTGCTTCGGATCCACACTGCTGATATCAAAATCCTTTTCCTCCGGTGCACTGCCCTGCTCCAGTTCTGCACCATTGATGACCAGACTTTCTCTGACCAGATAGCGGTGTGCAAATGCATGGCTGGCTTTCTCAAAGGATGCAGGCAGTTCCGTCAGGCGGTTGACCGGTACTCCGACCCCTCCAAAGTAACGGACATGAGCATAGGGTATCAGGATATCTTTCATCCTGTTCAGATAATCATTCTGTATCTGCTCCAGTTTCTCCGCCGAATCAGCCTTGAACAGCAGCGCTTTTCCCTCCAGATTCCTGTCAAACATCAAAATATGTGTTTCATCATTGATTTCACCAAGCTTCTGCTCTATCTCGATCAGACTGTTGGAGTATTCCTCCTGCGCGTGATTCATCGACTGTGTCATGATCAGAACGATATTATAGTACATAGAAGTGAGGTCAATACTCAGTCTGTCTGCCATATCCAGCAGTTCCGGGACTGTTTTGGATCCGGTGACCAGATACTGGAACAGATTCTTTCGTTCCTGCAGGAAATTCTCCTGCATTTCCTTTTGATACTGTTCACTGATTTCCCGTTCTCTGCGCTTTTCTTCTATTTTATCCGCAAGTGCTTCGACTTCCTCAAGGAGTTCATTTCCGCTGATCGGCTTGGTCAGATATTCTGCCACACCGATCTTGATTCCCTCTTTGGCATACTTGAAGTCCTCATATCCTGACAGAATGATGATCTCCATCCACGGAAATTCCTTTTTGATCAGTCTGCTCAGCTCAAGACCATCCATAAACGGCATCTTGATATCTGTGATCACGATATCGGGTTTCAGCTTCTGGATCATCGGCAGTGCCAGCTCTCCGTCACTTGCCTCTCCGCAGAAATCGTAGCCGTTTGCACTCCAGTCTATATTTTTCTTGATACCTTCTCTGACAACAAATTCATCTTCTACTAAAAAAATCTTTAACATATCTGTTTCCTGTCCTTCTTTGTACTCTTTTGATTATACGTCTGCTATCACTTCGCGGATCAGTCTGACTGCTGTATCAAGTCCATGTTCCTGCTCCATTTGTCTGGAAAGTGTTTTCACTTTTTCTAAGATAACATCATAATTTCCTAATAAATATTCTATTCTGTCAATCAGTTTTTCTTCACTGAGTTCGCTTGCTTTGAGTGGTTCTGTCGTAACACCCAGCTTCTTCAATCGGTCTGCCACTCCGAACTGATCGAGTGCATGCGGTATTATAATAGAAGGAACTCCATACAGCATTGCAGAAGCTGATGTTCCAAAACCGCCGTGATGGATGACACAGCAGCCCTGCCTGAACAGGTAGCTGTGCGGCACAGAACCGACTGCAATCACGCTGTCCGGCAAAGTATAGTTCATCAGTGTCTTTCGAAAGCCCTGTATGATGGCACGCTTTCCTGTCTTTTCAAATGCTTTCAAAAACGGCTCCAGCTTATCCTTTTCCTCCGCCGCCTCAAACGACATCGCACCCAGTGCCAGTATCATTGGTTTGTCTCCCTGCTCCAGAAATGCTTTCAGCTCCGGATCCGGCTCATATGCAGCTGTGCCCTCATCGTACCAGTAGCCTGTCATATGATGCTGCGGTGCCCAGTATGGGCTCGGTTCGATGACATAGCGGCTGATTGGAATCAGATTCAGCTGCTGTGACATCATCTGATCCATTGATTTGATCTTTGACAGCCCATAGCCTTCACGAAGCTTGTTATATGGTTTGACGATCATCGGATTGATGGCTGCATTAAACAGTCTGCCAAACAGTCTCTGTCCGACTGTCTGCGGTTTTCCTTCCTCCGGTATTGTTTCGGTCTGCAGCGTCACATCGACAGTTGGTATCTGCTGTGCCTCTGCTTCTGCTGCCCCGATGTGGCTGTGTGAGACGATGACAAGATCTTTTCCCTGACAGCATTGATAAATTTCTGTCGATGACTGCTCTACGATACGAAACACGAATTTCATCGTCTTCAGCATGGCTTGCATGGCATTTTTTTCCTTGCCCCGTATCACTGCTGCCTCCAGCTCGATATCTATATCCGGTCCGATCGGTGTAAATGTAACCCCAGCTTCCGTCACAAGTGAGCTCCAGCATGGATGTGTTCCGAGTGTCACCTCATACCCTGCCTTCTGCAATGCCTGTGAGAGAAATATGTAGGGCTGCACATCTCCGCGTGTTCCCATTGTAAACAGGATCATTTTCTTCATCATGATACTCTCCGTCTCTTTCTTTGTGCCTGATAATCTATTTTAAAATATTTTACATAAAAAATTAACATAACTATAATCCACGGCGTTTTAATCCTGCTGCAAGCTGTACATAAAACTCCCGTACATCAAACCCGGGGATATTCTCCCTGTTCAGATCGATCATGTCTCCGTGAGAGATTCCACGCTTTCCCTGAACCGTTAACAGCTCATACCGCTCGCCCCATGCAAAAGATTTCTCTGATACCAGACCATCATTTGCTCCGTCAAAATGCTTGACAAGCGGGTAGGTGAAGTTCAAAGGAAACCTGCCGTTCACAGCATGATTCAGTTTGGAGCCGACACTCTGACAATATATATTCTGAAAACATCTGCAGGCTGCTTCCGTCTGAATATTCTGATTCAGCCTTGTGCAGCTGCAGGCAGTCAGATCTGTAACAGAAGAAATAAAATCAGGATTCCGATCACCCAGTCTGCGCAGTGCCTTATTGTACATACCGGCCACCTGTTCTCTCGATTTTTCCGGTATCTTCTGCAGCAGATAATCTGCAAACTCACAGCCTCTGTGTGGTGTATTGATGGTCGTCAGTGATGCTACATAAGGTGCTGCTCCACAGTGGCTGATCGCATAACGACAGTCGAGTCCACCCTTGGAATGTGCTATGATATTCACCTTTTCGCAGCCGGTTTCACATACGATCTGCTTGATCCGCGCCGTCAGTTCCTGTGCGCTGGCCTCCACCGATGCTGCCGATTCATGATTCCCGTAATAAATGCATGCTCCGTTTCTGATCAGCTCCTCCGGTATCCTGCCCCAGTAATTCAGATATCTGAAATCCCTAAAAAATACGCCATGAACCATCAGCAGCGGATATCGGGTATGACAGATCTGTTCTGCACTACGTTCCAGATTCAGCCGCTCTTTATTTGTCTCAAACCGCAGTTCCTCCGATACAGTATGGATGATCTTTCCTAATATGACGAGATGTACAACCGGAATCATTCCACACGCAATGCCAATGATGCGATACCGGATTCCGAGCTGCACAGAGGTACAGTATACACATATTATGCCTGTCCAAAATAGCAGAGCTTCGGTTAATCCACAGCACAACATTACTTCCGTCCAGATCAGCCATCTGTCCGGCAGCATCTGAAAAGCGGCCACAATCAGACCGGTCACTGCCATCACACAGGTGATACAGAATATTCTCAAACAACAGACTCCGAATCGGCACACCCTGAGTCTGTTGCTTTTGATAGAATGCTTTGCTCTTTTTGAGTCTGTGTATTTCTCTTTTGTGATATCTTCATTCATTGAAACAGTTCTCTTGCCTTCTGCATCTTCTCTGTTACCTTGACCCCAAACGGACATCTGATCTCACAGCCGCCGCAGCTGATACAGTCCTCTGCATTTGCAGACAGCTCCTGATAATGTGCCTTCAGTGAAGCGGGTACTTCCGGCTGCATCGCTGCCAGATCTGTCAGTTTATTCACCATTGCAATGTCAATCTTATTCGGGCAGGGTGCACAGTGTCCACAATAGGTGCACTGCCCTGCATAGGCATGCTTCGGTGCAGATGCGAGTACACTTGCATAGTCCTTCTCATCCTCTGATGCCGTTTCATATGCCAGAGCAGCATCAACATGTTCGCATGTATCATAGCCAACCATGACACTTGCTACTGCCGGACGGGTCAGGCAATAATGCAGACACTGTACAGGAGTCAGGGCAACTCCAAACGGTGATGCCGCTGCATCAAAGAGTCTTCCGCCTGCATATCCCTTCATCACTGTAATTCCAACATTTTCACGCTCACAGATCTGATACAGCTCCACACGCTCCTTGGCGATTCCGCCCAGTGATGCATCGTAATCCTCTGCAAAGTATGTATTCAGATCCTCTGTAGCAGGCAGCATGTCAAATGCGGGATTGATACTGAACAGAATCATCTCTATGATCCCGCTCTCTGCTGCCAGCTTGCCAACCTCCGGATTATGTGTACTGAGTCCGATATGGCGGATCGTGCCATCAGCCTTCAGGCTCTTAACATATTCAATAAATTCTCCATTCATAATAGACTGAAATTCTGCCGGCTCATCTACAAAATGAATCATACCCAGATCGATATAGTCTGTGCGAAGTCTGGTCAGCAGATCCTGAAATGCGATCTTCACCTCCGGCACCTTTCTAGTCTTGACGTACTGTCCGTTCTGCCATGTCGAACCAATATGACCTTCTATAATCCAATGTTCTCTGTGCCCCTCGATACCCAGTCCGATATTGGAACGTACATTTGGCTCTGACATCCAGCAGTCCAAGATGTTAATACCATACTCCATACAATAGGTAATGACTTCCTTCACCTCTTCGGTGTTATGGCGTTCCAGCCATTCTCCTCCAAGTCCGATCTCGCTGACCTGTAGTCCTGTCTTTCCTAACCGACGGTATTTCATATCATTGTCCTCCTTGTTTATTTTATATGTGTTATGTAAACCTTTTGATTGATCGGCTTACTCTGATTGGCTTACTCTGATCGGCTTACTCTGATTAGCTTACTCTGATCGGCGTTCTTCCACTTCAGAAATAACTCATCTTACTATACTCTGACTGCCCAGCGTAGCTTTGCCACCCGTGCTCGCGGGTTACGGTTGCATTCCTCAGCGGATGGCCTGATCACATCCTTTGCAATTTCACTGTATAAGCCCTCTTTATCATAATACTGAAATGATTTTTTGACCAGTCTGTCTTCACCGGAATGAAAGGTCAGGATGGCTGCCCGCCCGCCAGGATTCAATACCCCGGGAAGCTTCTCCAGCAGCTCCTCTAATACCTCAAATTCACTGTTCACATCAATCCGGAGTGCCTGAAAGGTTCTCTGGCAGGACTTTTTCACTGCTTCTCTGCCTTCCTCTCCCTTCAGATCGGAAAGTGCATTTTCTATGATGATACGAAGCTCCGTTGTTGTCTTGATTTTCTGTCCTCTGCGCTGTGCTTCTGTCACTGCCTTGGCAATCTTCTCTGCATATGGCTCATCTGCATTCTCCATCAGCACGCCTGTCAGCTCGTTCCGGGTAATGTCCTGCAGACGTTCTGCTGCTGAGATACCCTTTTCCGGATTCAGCCTGAGATCCAGAGGACCTTCTCTTTTATAAGAAAAACCCCTGTCCGGATTATCGATCTGCATGGACGACACACCTAGATCTGCTAAGATAAAATCAAATTTTCCTGCCTCTGCTGCTACCTGATCAATCTCGGCAAAATTTCTGTGCCAGATGGTCAGTCTGTCCTGTCCATAGCCAAGCCTCTCCAGTCGTGCCTGTGTCTTAACCGATTCAATCGGATCTACATCCATGGCATGCATGTGGCCGCTGCCGTTCAGGTACTTAAGCATCTCCAGTGTATGTCCGCCATATCCCAACGTGCAGTCCATCCCTGTCTGTCCCGGCTGAATCTGCAAAATATCCAGTATTTCCTGCACACAGATAGAGATATGCATCCCTGCCGGCGTACTTCCCTTCTGTATCACCTTGTCTATTGTCTCCGCATATTTCTCTGGCTGCATTTCCTTATACTTCTCCTGAAATGTCCTCGGATGCGTTCCTCTATATCTCTGCCGGCGTTTATGCGGCTGCTGCGGTTCATGTGGTTGATTTTGTTCCATAATATGAATCCCTTTCCTTTTCGCTAACTCTAATCATAACATTATCTTACTGAGGTAGACAAGAGATTATTATGACAGAAATCCATAATGAAATCCATAAGTGAAATCCATAAGTAAAAAATCAAAAAAATACCCCGACTTCTGTCAAAGCCGAGGCTGTATGTCTGATATCATTGATCAGATTGCTCCGTCATAAATCTTTCCAACACTTGCGGAATAAGAATATGCTCCTGTTGATGTATATGTATTCAGCTTCTGGATTTCATTCGTCGCAGCATTATTGATCATGGATGCTACAGAAGATACGTTGTAGGCATAAGAACCAACACCGCTGAACAATGCCTTCAGATCATTCATACTAGCTGCCTTTAATGTCTTCTCGTCTACCGTCAGCTTATTATCCTCACCGATCGATACGCCGACCTGACTCAGCAGATTTGCATTTTTCTTCGTCCCATTCGTAATAGACAGAGTTTTGCGCAGTACAGAGTTCGAATCTGACTCTCCTGCAGAGCTGACCAGATTATTATAGTTATCTGCAAAGCTCTTGACTGCTTTATAGATAGCGTCATAATCATAGTCTGTCTTTGTATTACCATTCTCATCCTTCGTTTCTTTCATATTAAAGACGGAATTGGAACCGGTTGCAACCAATGCATCCGCAGATGATTTCAATGCCTTTGCATCTGTGCTGATTGTTGAATTTGCCTTTGCACTCTCTTCGATCTCATCAGATGTTTTTGCAGTACTTGATGTGTCATTCTTTGCATAATAAGCCTTCAGCAATTTTGAATAGCTGCCATTTTTAATGCTTGCATAATCACTTAAATATAAGGAAGAACCTTCCGATGATGAGCTGCTATTGCTGCCTGACGAAGATAAACTTGAAAACAACGAGCTGTAATCCCACGTTGATGTTAAACCAGATATTCCTGCCATATGATCACTCCTTTGATTAGACGACGGCATCCGTGCCTTGTTACAATATCAATCCTGTCTATCTATTTTACTACATTTCAGCCATTTTTGCAATACATCCGGTATCCATCCAGCTCTGAA
>CAYRJT010000124.1:0-7443 GCA_964424675.1 uncultured Lachnospiraceae bacterium | reverse complement strand
TCTGCACGTAATTCTCTATGAAAGTCAGCGTCTCCGATTGTAAAGCAGAAGCCCTCCATCCTTAAGGGCAACCCTTGCCTTGACTGTCGGAAAATACTTTCCGAGTCCCTTCAGGTCTGCAGACGGATACTGCAGCATATGGATACTATTTACTGCCTTGTCTGCTTTATCTATGTCCTTTTGATCAAAGACGAAGATGACACTGTCCTTGGCAACGTATGTATCTACATTGTCTTCCTTGAAATAAAACAGATAGTCAATACTGATTCGGGTATCTGTATCTGAATAATATACAACAGTTTCCTGATGTGACCATAGGAAACTGTCATCTGCCTGATCTGCTGCAATATCAGCCGAAGCCCGAAGATAGTTCAGCATATTTTGGCGAAACCTCTTGTAGTCCTCAAATTCTGTATCTGAAAAATGTTGCTTCGTCCCACAATATGGGCAGAACAATTCTCCCTTCAGATCAATTGACATCTCACCGCCGCAATTCCTGCACTTTAAACTAATCATTTGAAACCTCCCAAGCTTTTCATGATTTTATCACAAAAGGGGTCATATAAACAGGCAGATATCTCAAATCGTCTTCCCTGTTTACATCCTTCTGAGAAATAATATAGCAGTCTTTTATGTGTTTAGAATATCTCTTTTTGAAAGCCTCCAACGATTCATGTTTTCCTGTTGCATTGCAAATTGCTCCGCTATCGTAGATTTGCCGACCCGTCTCGCTCCCTCAAGAAGTACTGCATATCTGTCAGCATATTGTTCTTTCCACTCCAGCAATTCCTCATATGCTTTTCTTTGAAAATACATAGACTCCCTCCAATTTTCTATGTTTTTGCAAAGAAATTTTGTATTTTTAAGTTGAATTCCCTTGCTTCTTCATATGCGGCATGACCGTAATTCTCAAACATATACAATTCACTATCGGTAATCTGCCGAGCCATTTCTTCTGAAGCCTGCGCCCCTACAATCTGATCCCTTCTGCCGCCTAAGATGAGCGTTGCGCACTTCATTTCTGTAAGTCTGTCATATGCATTATGCTTAAGACACGAATCAGCCTGTATGATAAAGCGTGAGAAATCCTGTGGCTTCCCAATCGTTCCCATTAACGGATAGATCCATCGATGCGTACGAAGATATGCCTCACTGTATGACTTCTCAGCAGTATCAATCATAAGCTGCTTATAATCACTACATGAAAGCCCAGCTTATCTGGAGCTTATCTGGAGCTCATCCAGTGTTCCCTTGTCATGTAATTCGTATGTCCCACTCTGGTCTCACCCATAAGAGGCACCGGAACATCATCACATGTATGATGATATAGAAATCCCACCTTCTCCTGCACTCTCTTTGACTTTGTATTACCATCGTAATATCCGCACCAGATAGTGTTCATGCCAAGGTTTTCAAATCCATATCTGATCAATTCTTTTGCCGCTTCCGGCATGAATCCTTGCCCCCAGAAGTCTTTCCCGATCCAATAGCCAAGTTCACATTCATCGTCCCTGTCTGTCATATCGGTATTTCCCTTCAGCCGCAGTTCGATACAGCCGATTGCAGTATCATCCGGCTTCTGACAAATCGCATAACATGCCTTTCCGCAGAAAACATCCTTGATAATCCCCCGGCTTTCCTCAATGCTCTTATGTGGCGTCCACCCTGCAATCGGTCCTACATCAGGATTGCTCGCATATTGAAATAAACTCTCTGCATCTTCGTCTCTCCATGGGCGTAATACTAATCTTTCAGTTTCTAATCTCATATATTTTTACTCCTAATTGATTTGATATACTATGCCTTTCTATTTCTCACATAGTTGAATCAGTTTCCTCACTGTATTTGCTGTTCTGATTGTAAGCTTACTTCCTATATCCGCACTGGCTGTCTTCGACCACCAATTTGTCTTCGCATAATCACTACGTGAAAAAGACCAAAATATAGTATCCCTATAATTCTCTATTTGCTCAAGTTCCCACTTAGGCTCTCCAATCTCATTGTACACTTCCTCATAGGTTGCAGGAGGCATGATGAAAATGAGATTATCGTAGATCTCTTTATTATCATTTCCCCACCAGTCAGGTGCATGATCCAGAATATCCTTCAATGCTTCTGCATGTATTATGTAAACTGGTATATCCAGCTTGAATCGATTCCGAATCAATGCACAGACCTGAATCTCGATATCCGCCATACGATCCATATCGCTTGAAAATATCACATTTCCGCTATTCAAGTATGTACATACGTCAAAAAAGCCTGATTCTATAAAACCAGACTTTAAATCCGACATAGGTACTTTATTCTTACCACTGATATTGATTCCTCTTAATAAAGCAATATATTTTGACATATTTCTCCTTTGCGGCATTCTATAATAAATACTCTGAATATATAAACTTTTCCGTATGACTTCCTTCCTGATCAAACAATTTACTGCACATAAACAATTGCTGTCCTGCGAAATGCTGTTACAATATGTGTAGCTGCAGAATGTAGCAGGCCAATACCGTATATGATTGCAATCATTTCTGCCGAATCAATATGAAACAAGCAAACTACTGAAACAATCATTTTGACAGCTCCACAGAACATCTGATATTTCCAGTGACCGGATTTCTGCCTTCTTGCTTCATTGGCCCGAGCCACATCAATTGCACCAGATATCAGCATATATCCAATCAGATACAGCATGGAGTACATACGTGGCAGATCATCCAAATATAAAGCAAATAAGCTGGCATCCAGAATCAGAATACCAAGGTAGAAGATTCTGATGCCACCGACCATGTAGCGGGCCATACTAAAATAGAACGCCAACTGACGAACGCCGTAAAGAAACAGTGTTATTTCCAGAATAAGCAGTACAATCTGATAGCCGTCTTTTGGTGCTAGAAACAGCAGAAAGCTGCATAACATCATGATTACCCCTAAAAAAAAGTAAGTCACACGTTTTACACTGCCCATCATGCACTACCTCCTGACCAGTTGCTTAAAGTCTCGAATACCATGAAACCCATACTTGTTAAAATCTACAGAATATCCTGCCAAAAGATTCCCTGATTGATAAATTTTATTTGTCACCATGCTTTTCTGAGAAAGCGCAGCCAAAATAAACCTGCCTAAAAAAGTTCCATCCTTTTCGCTTCTTCCGGCTGTTCTATATTCCTGCTCATATTTAGATGTGTCAAACTCCTCTATCGTCTGACCTGACAATTCTTCCCCGAGACTTTTCCAATCCCGGGCTGTGGATATCTGCCGTTTTGTCAGAATTGTCATAATCTCTTTCTTCCACGGCAAAACTATTTCTTCTTCATATGTATCCTTTTTAAAATCGGAATAGTCTCCATGCAGATATTTCATTGCATATACCATCTGGCAGAAAGCATGATAATAATCTGCCGGATTATCCTTTACTATCAGTTCATAATTTCCCCAAGACGGCATGAACTGGTAGCGCATAAAACTGTAATCAGGCAGATGCCCTGCTCTGCCATGTCCCAGATTCATAATGGAATTCTCTTCATTCTGAAGAACTGTATTAATATAATATCCCTTATCGACATCATCCGGACTGATTGGGTTATGACTGAACCTGATAGGCATCTCTTGACATAAATCATAAAAATCAGTAGCATTATTGATTACTAGTGATGGCGTACCGGCAAAATAACGATGTGCCCATGTATCAGCAAGAACATGCATTGCCACACCGCAAGCCTGCAGATCCTTGTCCTTCGCCCTTTTCACTGTATCTGTCACCAAAGCACCATTGGTATTACAAATCAGACGATATTTTTTCAAATATCTTCGTGAACACTTTGGAAGCTCCGTATAGAGATTGTACGGCAAAAAGTGAAATGATGCCCAGATTCGAGTGATGTCCTGCAGTCCAATCAGATCCGTCCTTGCATCTGCCAGTTCTACCGTAAGCTGTGTTGTCGCTGCTGATACAGGTCCTTTAATCTTCATCAGAAAGGTTGCCGTACAGCAATCCACAAACTGTGCAGAATATGCAACCGCAAGGCTCTCTTCATGCGAATAGCCGGACAGATATGCGGCTGCATAGGTTGCATAGTAATGAAAATCTTCCTGCATAATCGTTTTCCATCTACTTTCTGAATTTTCTAAGTTTCCATGAGTTCACAATAATTGCTGCGAGCGCAATCGAACTGGTTACATCAATAAACAATGATGTTGCAACATTTTCATGTGAATATGTCTTTTCTTTCATTGATTCAAAATAACTAACCGCTGTTAAAATGATATACACTATGGATAAAATGACATAATAAATCCTTTTTTTCTTTCCTCTGCTCTCTGCAATTGCAGACAGACCAATATAGAGTCGAGACCATATATCAATGATAACAACAGCTGCCATGATGATTCCGAAAACCAAATCAAGAAAATACTGATATTCGGATACATCCACATCAACCGCCTCAAATAAATCGGTCCATATAGTCGGATTCAGATACAGTATAGAAAATATTTTAATAAAACTCCATACTCCAAATATGATAAATGCTTTTCCGCTGTAATAGAGTGTCTGCTGACACCGTCTGATTTCAGTCTCCACGGCTTCGTCCTCGCTTTCCCTCTTGATCCTGCACACGTTAAATACTCGACATTTTCATTACAGCAGAGACTCTGCCTTCTTTTGACTAACAGCGTGCCAGATTACGGCATACATCTCTTCCGGAGCAACAGGTTTCATAATATATCCGTTCATACCGGCATCATCTATGATCTGCGCATCCTCCTCATAAGCATTTGCTGTCATTGCAATAATGGGAATCTGTGCAGCGTCTTTCCTTTTCAGACTTCTGATTTCCTTTGTCGCCTCAATTCCACTTTTAACAGGCATACGGATGTCCATTAAAATAGCATCATAATAACCTGCTTTAGAATTTCTGAATCGTTTCACACATTCTTCCCCGTTATATACACCGGATACCTTACATTTCTTCTTCATAAGAAGTTTTTTGGCTATCTCGAGGTTGATTTCATTGTCATCACAAATCAAAATTCTAAGTCCTTCTAATGACTGAACCTCATGATCCTGTTTTGGCTCCTCCGCTTCTGGTAAAGCACTGCTAAGTGGTAAGGTAACACAAAAAGTAGTGCCTTCACCCAATTTGCTTTCGACTGTAATCGTTCCCTTCATGATGTCCACAACATTTTTCACAATTGCCAGTCCCAAGCCAGTCCCCGTTACTTTATCTGCAATCTCTCTATTATATTCCTGTGAAAAAGAATCAAAGGCATGAGGAAGAAATTCCTGACTCATTCCAATTCCATTATCCTGTACTATAAATTGCGTATTCTTTTTCAATTGTCCTTCTTCCTGACACTGTGAAATGGAGAAAAACACACTCCCTCCGGCAGGTGTAAACTTAACAGCATTTGATAATAAATTGATAAAAATCTGTGTAAATCGTACTTTATCAGTCAATACTGTCATTCCTGAAACGTCATCCGTATCTGTACGGAAATGAACATTTTTATCACTGCATAATTTCCCAATAATAGATTGTATGGTGCTAACAAAATCTTCAAACGCATAAGGTTCCATGTGCAGCACCAGCTTGTTCTGCTCGATTTTAGACATATCGAGTACATCATTGATAATACCAAGCAGGTAATCTCCTGAAGTATGTATTTTATCCAAATACTCTCTCATGGTAGTTGCGTCTGCCTGCTCTGTCATTTCTTTACTTGAAAAAGAAAGGACTGCATTCAGAGGTGTCCTCATATCATGACTCATTCTCGAATAAAAATCACTTTTGGCTTGATTGGCCTTTACAGCTGTATCAACTGCCTCTTGCAGCACTTTTTTCTGCCTCTGCTCTTCCTCATACAAATCTGTAATATCTCTTCGTATTAACACGATGTCTTCCATAGATTCATCCAGATAAAAGGCCCGTGCTTTCTTTCTGTGTTTCTTTCCCTGTACATATGGGGTGAGATAGGTGATCTTGGCAACAGCCTCCTTCTCCAGCTTTTGCTGCAGCTTACTGAGAAAGAAAAAATTTTCACATTCAGCTCTGTCTTCCTCAGCAACCTGATGTTGAATAATCTCTCCATACACCTGATCATAATCAAATTTCTGATTTGTTTGAATACTACTCACTTCATGATTGATTTGTACAAAGTGTGCCAGCTTACTTTTTACATGTATCACAACAACATACTCTATTTCTTCATCCATAATGTTCTCTATGGCAAGCTGATCCTTTTTTTCTTCATCTATATCCTGGCAAAAAACAAATGCAATAGTTTCTCCCGTCTCAGGGCGCTCAATCAAGCTAATGGTTGCGCGTACCCAGCAGAATTCATCCTGACTGATCTTGTACCTGTATTCTACTGTGATAGATGTTCTCCCTTCATGGTATGCCTCCAACAAAGAAATGGGATTAAAGACTTCTTTGACTGTTTCATAATTGTCTGCATCCACATACTTTAAAATTCTCTGACAAATATCCTCTTGCTTTATGCCTATACCATCATCCAGGCAATCGAAATTATGAGCAACACATTCCTCTATTCTATTTTCTGTAAGATTAATACAGTAATATGCGACAGAATGATTAATCATCTCTCTACGAAGATGAATCTCTCTTTCATAATGCTGTCTGTTCTCCTGTTCCAGATCGACGTTCATGGAAAAGCCTATGGCTACACGGGCACTATAGATAGAATCCTCCAGTCTGGTACAGAAGATATGTCTCCACTCATACTTATTTGTATTATGGTTAAGCAGTCTGACTGTACAATCTGAGATTTCACCATTCTGACTCAATATATCAAACATTCTGCAAAAAGCAGGCTCATCTGCTGGAATTAGCTCACCGGTTCCACAGACAGCTTCTGGAATATTGGAATGAATATATGGATACCCCATCGAAGACTCTTTCTGCAGAGCCTGCACAATTTTCTTTTCATCAATATAATACAGCCAAAAAGAAACCCTGCCGCTTGAGCTGGCTATCTGCATCGCAGTATAGCTGGAAGCCAGCTGTAGCTGTGTCGTCTTAATATGGTCAATATCTGAGAAAAATATAAACAGTGTATATTCTTCACCATTTCTATCCGAGACATTTGCCTTTACATTCAGCCATTTATAATGATCTTTTGAACACCATACACGAATATCGTCATCAATCGTGCGATTCTCTTGAATACCGGTTCTAATTTCCTCTAAGAGATGTTTTAAGTCTTCTGCATACACCGACTGTAAAGAAGAAAATCCTGTATATCTGTTTCTCTCCTCGCGTTCTACTCCCAATAGAGAGTAGTAACCATTATTCAGATAGATTTGTTCCAGCCTGCCATCCATATAAAAATGATAGATTCCAAGTCCACCCGGAACATTATTCATTAAATCAATTAACAATTCTCTATTGTCTTGATCTTTCTTCATCTCTCACACATTCT
>CAYRJT010000123.1:0-7539 GCA_964424675.1 uncultured Lachnospiraceae bacterium | reverse complement strand
TTATCATGATCACACACGATATGCATCTGATGCTGGAGTATACAGACCGTGCCATCGTCATTGCTGACGGAGAACTGGTCGCAGATGATTCACCAGCTCGTGTACTGACGAATGAAGCGATCGCGGACAAGGCTTATCTGAAGAAGACGTCTCTTTATAATCTGGCGATTCAATGCGGTATTGAGGATGCTTCGGGATTTGCAGAACGTTTTATACATTATGAAAGAGAGATCAAAAACCACTAATGGCAAGAATACTGACTTATGCAGAAAAAAATACCTGGATTCACAGATTATGTGGTGTGACCAAGCTGACATTTTTCCTTGGATGGTCAGTCGTTGGCATGCTTACTTATGATACTCGTGTTCTGATAACTATGTTGATCATCAGTTTGATGATTTTTAAGATATCAAAGACGGAGTGGAAGCAGGTTGGTACTGTGTTCAAGTTTATCCTGCTTTTCTTATGCCTGAATCTGCTGACTGTCTTTTTGTTTTCTCCTTATGAGGGTGTGAAGATATACGGATCCCGTACAGAATTAGTACATTTATTTGGTTACTATACGCTTACGATTGAGCAGCTGTTTTATGAATTTAATATTATGTTAAAGTATTTTACCGTGATTCCGGTAGTGCTGATGTTTATTGTGACAACAAATCCGAGTGAATTTGCTGCCAGTCTGAACAGAATCGGTATCAGTTATTATATAGGGTATTCGGTTGCAATCGCACTGCGTTATGTTCCGGATGTGCAGAGTGACTTTATAAAGATCAAGCATGCTCAGGAAGCACGTGGAATTGAGATGTCTTCTAAAGCGAAGCTGATGACGAGAATCAAGAACATGGCATCTATTATTTTTCCACTGATCTTTTCCAGCATGGATCGAATTGATGTTGTCAGCAATGCAATGGAACTCAGGGGATTCGGCAAGTATAAAAAAAGGACCTGGTATTATTCCAGACCCTTAAAAAAGAACGATTATCTTACAATTGCATTTGTTATCTGCTTTGCTGTGATTTCGTTGACCGTAACATTTTATGATGGTTCCAGATTTTATAACCCCTTCTGATCAGGAATTCTTAAGCGAGCGGTTAATCGCACGAAAATCTTTAAAAGCCTGTCTTCCAATCTTACAGATCTTTGGCAGATTGATGGAGTTTACACCACCCTGACGCGGACGGAAGGTAATGGGGATATATTTCACTTTTAATTCATTTTTAATATAGATTACGGAAATCAGAACATTAGAGAGGTTAAAGTTTTCCGGAACTTTATCTATATATTGAGCAAGTGTTTCTTTTTTCAAAAGTCTGAACGGAGTGTTTGCATCCGTGACCCGAACTCCAAAGCAAACCCATAATACAAATTTTAATACCTTTGTAACAAACACACGGGAAGCACCGTCTTCACGTTTATTTCTGTGCCCGATGATCATGTCATATTCATTACGAAGTGCCCAGAATGCATCGAATTCATCGGGGAGTGTCTGACCATCAGAATCCGTCTGGAATATGTAATCAGCATTTTCCTTGATTGCGTAATGGTAGCCGAAAAGAACAGTTGCACCATGACCGCCGTTTTCTTTGGTAAGAGGCAGAAGATATGGGCGTGATGCTGCATACTCCTGTATGATCTCATAGGTATGATCTTTACTGCCATCATTGATAATGACCAGTCTGGAGTCGTTTCCAATCCGTTCGATGACCGGATACCAGTCATCGATGACCTGCTTGATCGTTTCTTCTTCGTTGTAGGCAGGAATGATAATGTATAGTTTATCCATTCAAGATGTCCTTTCATAGATGATGAGCGCTGCAGTTACAAATATTCATCGCGGTTACAGATACGCAGGGTTTCCAGCACTTTTTTGATATCTGCTGTTTTTGTCTTATCGCTGATTAGTATTGCATCATCCGTATCTACAATGACCAGATCCTCTAGACCAATCGTGGCAATTAGTTTCTCTCTGCCTTCAATAATACAATTTTCTGTGCTGATACTCAGTACATTACCTGTGATGATATTGCCGTTTTCATTAGACTTCTTAATGCGTTCAATGGCAAGCCATGAGCCGACGTCATCCCACCCGAAATTCCCGGGAATGGTATATATATTCTCTGATTTCTCCATGATTCCGTAATCTATGGAGATGGATGGAAAATCAGGGAAGATTCGTTCCAGAACCTCTTGTTCGGCAGAAGTATCGATAGCGGCCTGAATATCCATCAGACCTTCGTAGGTGTCCGGAAGCAGCTGTTTAAATTTATCAAGGATCGTGGAGACCTTCCATATAAACATACCACTGTTCCAGAGATATTCATCACTTGCCAGATATTCCTTTGCCAGCTCCAGGTTAGGCTTTTCTACAAATTTCTCTACCTCAAAGGCGGTGCCGATGTTCACATCACCCTTGAACTTGATATATCCGTAGCCGGTTTCTGCATAATCCGGTGTAATACCGATTGTTACCAGACTGTCCCGATCCTCGGCCAGTTTACAGCTTTCTTTTAAAACAGATTGAAACATACTGTTATATTTGATCAGGTGATCAGAAGGAAGTACCATCATCAAAGCATCGCCATGCTTTTTCGCAATGTGCGCGGCTCCGAGAGCGATACAGGGAGCGGTGTTTCTTCCGACCGGCTCACATAGAATATTTGACGGAGGAAGATGCGGCAGCTGTTCCTTAACGAGAGCAGCATATTGCCGGTTGGTTGCAATGTAGACATTTTCAATCGATACCAGCGGCAGGATTCTTTCGACTGTTAATTGGATCATGGTCTTTCCGTCATCTGTCAGGGACAGAAACTGCTTTGGCAAATTCTTGCGGCTTCTTGGCCAGAAACGTTCGCCTCTGCCACCAGCCATGATCAACGCTGTTTTTTCCATTCGTCAAACCTCCCTATGGTTTTCTCCATCACATAGTTTATCACAAATACGGAAAATTATAAAGCTGTATCTACAGCAGCAGTTGCATGGATGATAGTCGTATCAAACAGGGGTGTATCCGTATCTTTCTGGCTGATCAGAAGCCCGATTTCTGTACAGCCAAGAATGGCCGCCTCACCGCCTTCTTTTGTCAGACGATCGATGACTGACAGATAGTATGCTTTTGATTCAGGCAGGACTTTGCCCAGACACAGTTCATTGAATATGATATCATTAATTTTATATCGTTCTTCTTCAGTGGGAATCAGAATTTCGATTCCACGATCACGTATTACATCTTTGACAAACTCCTGCTCCATGGTAAATCTGGTGCCCAGTAAAATTGCTTTATGTATATTTTTTGCCTTCAGGGCATCTACTGTAGCATCTGCAATATGGAGAATGGGAATATGAATTGTCTCTTTGATCTGCGGAACCAGCTTATGCATGGTATTTGTACAGATGAGGATAAAGTCTGCACCTGCCTTTTCCAGATTGAGTGCGGCATTGGTCAGTATCTCAGCGTTTCCGTCCCAGTTACCGATTTCCATATTTGTTTCCAATTCGTGAAAATCCACGCTGTACATCATGATTTTTGCAGAATGAAATCCGCCAAGGCGCTCTTTGACCAATGTGTTGATAACCTCATAATAAGTAATGGTACTCTCCCAGCTCATACCGCCGATCAGTCCAATTGTTTTCATTTGTATAGCCTCCTATTAATATTTGTATAAATCTGAGTATAACAATAATCATGAGGAAAAACAAGCAAACAAAAATCAGACTGTTTAAGAACAGGATATTATGCTATACTAGATGCGCAGGACTTTTGGGTCTGGTCAGAGCGATCAATATCATCAGAGGAGACAGTCATATGCGTTATAACAAATATACAATCAAAACGTTGGCAGAGGCAGAGGATGTCGTGATCAGCACGATATCGGATGTGGGTGTTGAGGGCGTTGAAATAGAGGACAAAGTACCGTTGACAGAGGCTGAAAAGGCGCAGATGTTTGTAGACATCCTGCCGGACTGCGGACCAAATGATGGTACTGCATATCTGAGCTTTTATATAGATGCAGAACAGGATGACGGAAGTATACTGGAGGCAGTTCGTAGAGAACTGGAGGATCTGCGCAGCTTCATGGATATTGGAGAGGGTACGATTACTTCCTCTCAGACAGCAGATGAGGACTATGTGAACAACTGGAAACAGTATTTTCATCAGTTTTATGTGGATGATATCCTGATTATTCCATCATGGGAGGATGTAAAGGCAGAGGATACTGATAAAATGGTGATCCACATTGATCCCGGCACAGCATTCGGAACAGGTATGCATGAGACAACGCAGCTTTGTATCAGACAGCTGAGAAAGTATGTAACCCCGGAAACTGTTCTTTTGGATGTAGGAACGGGGAGCGGCATTCTGTCATTGTTAGCATTCAAATTCGGAGCAAAATCAGCAATCGGGACAGATCTGGATATCTGTACCATTGAGGCAGTCAGAAATAATATGACTGTCAATGGTCTGGCGGATGCAGATTTTCAGCTGCTGATCGGCAATATCATAGATGATCAGGCAATTCAGGATCAGGTGGGTTATGAGAAATATGACATCGTAGCCGCTAATATACTGGCAGAGGTACTGGTGCCGCTGACACCGGTTATTATCCATCAGCTGAAGCCGGGCGGTATCTATATTACTTCAGGAATTATAGATGACAAAGAAGAGACGGTTGTGAATGCAGTCAAGGCGGCTGGTCTGAATGTGCTTGAAGTGACCCATCAGGGAGAGTGGGTATCTGTGACAGCACAGAAAGCAAAGTAGAACGGGAGCAGATATGTATCAGTTTTTCATTAAAGGCTGTCAGGCGGCAGCACATGAGGTTACAATCATTGGTGATGATGTTAATCACATCAAGAATGTGCTTCGCATGAAGCAGGGTGATGTGATTGCTGCGATTGATCAGGAAAGCGGAACCGAGTACCGCTGTGAAATAGATACATTTGAAGAGGGAGAAGTGAAATGCAGGCTGCTCTTTATCAAAGAGAATGGAATCGAACTGCCATCAAGAGTCTATCTTTTTCAAGGGCTCCCCAAAAATGATAAAATGGAGCTCATCATTCAGAAAGCAGTGGAACTGGGTGTCTACAAGATTATTCCACTTGCATCGAAAAGAGCAGTTGTGAAGCTGGACGCCAAAAAAGAAGCTGGTAAGCTGGCGCGCTGGAATGCCATTTCTGAAGCGGCAGCCAAGCAGTCCAAGCGAAGGATCGTACCGGAAGTAACAAGTGTCATGACCATCAAGGAGGCAGTTGTTTATTGCGAGGGTTTTGAGGTAAAACTGATGCCATATGAATTGGCTGATCAGGAGGCGATGGCTGAGACAAAACAGATCATAGATCATTTACAGCCGGGACAGTCTATAGCCATCTTTATCGGGCCCGAGGGTGGCTTTGAGGAGTCAGAGGTGGAGCAGGCAGCCTCTGCAGGTTTTCAACCAATCACATTGGGACGGAGAATTCTTCGTACTGAGACTGCCGGATTCACAGTGCTGGCCTGGATCATGTATCACTTGGAACGATAGTATTGAAAAGGAAGTGGATATTATGCAGGCATATTTAGATAATTCAGCTACAACGCGCTGTTTTGATAGTGTACGGGAAACCATGTCTGATATCATGGATCAGACGTTTGGAAATCCGTCCAGTATGCATATGGTGGGAATTGAGGCAGAGAATCAGGTCAAAAAGGCGAAGAAGATCATAGCAGACACGCTGAAGGTGACGGAGCAGGAGATATTCTTCACTTCAGGTGGAACAGAGTCCGACAATCTGGCTTTGGTCGGATGTGCCATGGCAAACAAACGTGCAGGTATGCATCTGATTACAAGCAGGATTGAACATCCGGCAATATTGGAAACGATGAAGTATCTGTCTGATCAGGGATTTCGGATCACTTATCTGGATACGGATCAATATGGGAGAGTCAGGCTGGATCAGTTAGAGGAGTCTGTCACGGGGGAGACCATTCTTGTATCCATCATGCATGTCAATAATGAAATCGGTTCTCTTCAACCACTGGAGGAAATGGCAAAGCTGATACATGAAAAGAACCCAAAGACATTATTTCACGTAGACGGCGTGCAGGGCTTCGGAAAGTATCGGATTTATCCCAAACGTATGGGGATTGATCTTTATTCCATCAGTGGACACAAGATACATGGGCCAAAAGGTATGGGTGTTTTATATATCAACAGTAAGGTCAAGATTCATCCGATCATGTTCGGGGGCGGTCAGCAGAAGGGTATTCGTTCCGGAACAGAGAATGTACCCGGTATTGCCGGACTGGGTCAGGCGACGCAGGAGATTTATACAGATTTTGAAATGAAGATGGACAGGCTGTATCATCAGAAACAATTCTTTGTTTCAGAGCTGTTGAAGCTGGATGGAGTTACGGTGAATGGAATTGAGACAATCGCGGCAGAGTATGGAACGGGGCTGGCGGTAACAGAGGAAGCGGTACATGCGACAGCACCTCATGTGATCAGCGCATCCTTCAACGGAATTCGCAGCGAAGTGCTGCTGCATTCGCTTGAGGATAAGGGAATTTATGTTTCAGCAGGTTCAGCATGTGCTTCCAATAAGCCTGCTGTCAGTGAGACATTGAAGGCAATAGGTCTCGATAAGAGCCTTTTAGATTCAACGATCAGGTTCAGTATGTCAGTAGAGACGACAACAGAAGAGCTGGAATATACATTGGAAACATTACAGGAGCTGCTTCCTGTATTACGAAAATATACAAGACATTAAATGATGACAGTAAAGGAGCAGAAATATGAAATTTACAGCATTTCTGATTAAATATGCAGAAATAGCCCTGAAGGGTAAAAACCGGTATCTGTTCGAGGATGCGCTGGTGAAGCAGATACGTATTGCATTAAAAAAAGTAGATGGTAAATTTGAAATTACAAAATCACAGGGTCGTATTTATATTGAATGTCTGGAAGACTATGATTTTGAGGAGACTGTGGGAGGCCTGCAAAAGGTATTTGGCATTACCGGTATCTGTCCTGTTGTACATGTAGAGGATCATGGCTTTGAGGATCTGCAGAAGGTTATTGTACACTATATGGATGAGGTATATCCGGATAAACATAAGACCTTTAAGGTCAATGCCAGAAGAGCCAGAAAGAATTATCCACTGACATCCATGGAAATTAACAGCGAACTTGGAGGTACGATACTGGATGCTTTTCCGGAGATGAAGGTTGATGTTCATACTCCGGAAATAGAGCTTTTTGTTGAGATCAGAGAGAAAATCTATATTTATTCCAGAGTCATTCCCGGAGCAGGCGGCATGCCGATCGGAAGCAATGGTAAAGCGATGCTTTTATTATCCGGTGGAATTGATTCACCGGTTGCAGGATATATGATCGCAAAGCGTGGTGTCAAGATTGATGCAGTCTATTTTCATGCACCGCCATATACAAGTGAGCGTGCCAAACAGAAGGTTGTAGATCTTGCCCGTATCGTATCTGCCTATACCGGGCCGATTTATCTGCATGTGATTAACTTTACGGATATTCAGCTGTATATTTATGAGAA
>CAYRJT010000122.1:0-7546 GCA_964424675.1 uncultured Lachnospiraceae bacterium | reverse complement strand
CTGCGATTACTTCCAAGGCTTTTGATTTTTGGATTTTCTTTTGAATCTGTGAAATGAGTTTTAATGATTCACCAATTTCACGACCTTCTTCGAGGCCTTCCTCACGGATATCCATATCTCGTACATATCGTGTCATATACTCCAACCTCCATTCTTCCTTCCGACGCGCTTGATCTACGGCATCGGCAAGCTCTTTTGTCAATCGGCGGTTTGTCTTGTCATGGGCATTCTTCCTTTCTGGTGGTGCAGGAAAGAGCCTATAAAACAGTACAATCATTCCTTGTATCCATTCTGTAAGATTCCCTGCGTATTTAGTTTTGATGTAAGCAAGGATTCTTACGGAATATTCCGTTTGGACATTGCGTTACGCAATCAGATAAACTAAGGAATTGGATGTAAATTCTTTGCTTGAAAATATCGTAACATAAGAAATTTGCTGTTGCAAGGGGAATTTTCTATCTGTGAAATGGTTGTGAAAATGCGAAGTCAATGTTTTAGAAATATGAATTAAATCAACAATTCTAATACTGAGCAGATGATGAATCCATCTGCCCTATAAACTGCATCATTTTCTCTGCCATCAGCTCTGCATTGGTCCAGTGCAGATAGTGTTCTCCGGTCAGGATCTCTATTTGCTGGAGCTGATTATTTGTGATTAAGTCTGTGTGCAGCTTCTCCCATGTGATGTCGAAGCCCTTTTCAGCAAACATTTCATCGGATTTTTGGATTGTATCATCTGCAAGGAAGGTCAGTACAGGCAGATTTTCGGGGTATTTCATATCCTTTAGACTTCCGAGATTCTCGGGAATCGAATTGTTTTCATGAATCAATGCACGGGAAGCAGCACGTCTTGCCTTTACAGCCTTGATGATCTTCAATTCTTCGGCAGAGTAGCCGCTGTCTGTCATTGCCTTTAACATGCCGTCATCTTTTAGCTGCATTCTGGTAAGGCCTGTGATGTCAAGGGCACGGGATGGGTAATAGAACCATTCTGCGACCTGCATTTCACTTTCATAATCCACCTGATTGCTTTCGGCTAATCTGGAAGCAAGTGGCTTGAAATCCTCAATGGGACTGTATGTACCGAGACCCGGCAGCAGTACGATGGTGTGCTCGCCGGCACCCTGTATGTCGATGCGCATGTTCTTACCCTCTACGGTGACATCCTGACCGACATCTGCAAGCAGCTTGTTGTCATTGACTGTCAGAATGGTATTGTAAATCGTCATGCCGATTAAAATCAGGAAGAGAATCCCTAACAGAATCAGAATTCCCTTTCCAATCATTTTCATAATTTGTTTCAATTTTCTCATGTGAATGCTCCTCATTTTTTCATGTTTGATATACTACATGAAACAGAACGAGAAAGCCGATGAAACTGTTTCAGCATTTTTATTTTTTCATTTTAGGTTTAAAAACAAGTGCTGCCAGATAGCCGAAGATCAGAGCTGCGGAGCATCCGATGGCACCTGCCTTGAAGCCACCGGAGAACAGTCCGATAAAGCCCTGCTCATCCACAGCTTCCTTCACACCCTTCATGAGTGTATTGCCGAATCCGAGCAGCGGCACTGAGACACCGGCACCTGCAAATTCCTGCAGTGGTGCAAACCAGCCTAACAGGTTCAGCACAGCACCTGTGCAGACTAAGATTACCATAATTCTGCCCGGCATCAGCTTCGTCTTCTCCATTAATATCTGTACGAGGGCGCATACCAGTCCCCCGACCCAAAATGCATTCAAATAATCCATCTGCATAGTCTCCTGTTTCTAAGATAATTGATGTAAGTGTCATGAACATTGTGACAGCTTCTTTTGCGCTTTACAGATAGTATTGCGAGAAAAGCTGGAATTATACATCACATGATGCAGCACGCAAAGGACAGTCCTCATTTCATATAGTGAAAAATAGTGAAAAAATAATGTAAATATAGTGAAAAATAATCAGTTTTCCGATACAATCAGAGTAAGTGGACATACTAAGTCAGAGGAATCAAAAAGGAGATGGATTAATTTGAAAAAAGAAACGCACTCATCAGATGCAAAACAGTTATTGAAGCTGATCTCACGGGCGACCTCACCATTTCACGCGGTGGCGGCATCAGTAGAACAGCTGACGGAAAAAGGGTTTGAGGAATTAAGGCTTGGAGATGAATGGAAACTGAAACGAGGCGGCAGGTACTATGTGGCGCATCACGGTTCTACGCTTGTGGCATTTCATATAGGAAAAGAAAAGGATGCAGAGCTCGGACAAATCAGAATTGCGGCAGCACATACTGATTTTCCGTGCCTTCGGATCAAGCCGTATCCGGATATGAAGGAAGAGCGATATGCACGCGTCAATACGGAGGTTTACGGCGGAGCCATTTTAAATACATGGCTGGATCGTCCATTGTCTGTTGCAGGCCGGGTTGCAATCAAGTCCGAAGATCCGTTTCATCCCGAGATGAAATTATTGGATGCCGGAAGGCCGGTACTCGTGATTCCGAATCTTGCAATCCATCTGAATAAAGAAATCAATAAGGGAATCGAACTGAATAAGCAGACCGATATGATTCCGATTGCTGGAATGATTGAGGAGAAGCTGAATCAAAAGAGTGAGAGGAATGCGAAGTCCACTTATTTTATGGACTTTATTGCAAAGGAATGTAAAGTAAAACCAGAGGAAATACTGGACTATGAGTTAACGGTATACTGTGCGGAAGAGGGTGGCTTTGTCGGTGTAGAGGATGATTTTATATCAGCGCCACGTCTTGATAATATGACGTCCGTACAGGCGTGTCTGTCGGCAATTATGGAGGGGACACGTGAGAACGGAATTGATGTCATCGCATTATTTGACCATGAGGAGATTGGCAGTAAGACGAAGCAGGGAGCCGGTTCTGTACTGTTGTCGTTGATTATGGAGAAAATCTATATGTCACTTGGAAAGGATCACGTTGGCTATACAGAGGCTCTGGCGAAGGGATTATTTCTGTCAGTGGATGTCGGACATGCCTATCATCCGAACCAGAGGGACAAGTATGATCCGGTCGTGAAGTCCTCTTTGGATACCGGGGTCTGCCTCAAGGAGGCAGCAGGACAATCCTATGCAACAGATGCTGAGGGCGTGGCAATTGTACAGCAGATACTGGAGAATGCGGATATACCTTATCAGAAATTCGTGAATCGTTCTGACGGAACAAGTGGAAGCACACTGGGATCAATTGCCTCCACACTGCTGCCAATGACAATCGTGGACATTGGTGTACCACTGCTTGCGATGCATTCTGCAAGAGAACTGATGGGCAGTCGGGACCAGAAAAGTCTGACGGATTTGCTGCGGGTATTTTTTAGTCTATAGTGTAGTTCGTTCTTTTATAAATTTATTAAAAAAATTATATAATATCTCTTTTCAAGAAAGAAAATATATGCTATGCTATGTAGTATCAAAAACTACATGATAAAGTAATGAATGTATAATTGAAAAGGGGAGCACTATGAATCAGAAAATGAATTATAAAATTATTCTGGACAGCTGCGGGGAGATACCGGAGGAACTGAAAGGAAATCCGCATCTGATGAATGTTGCACTGATGATTCGCATTGGTGAAGAGACTATCATAGATGATGATACGTTTGATCAGGCCTCTTTTCTGCAGAAGGTAGCGGCTTATCCGACATCACCCCAGTCGTCCTGCCCGTCGCCTGACAGCTATATGAAGCTGCTCGAAGGGGATGAGGACTGTATCTTCATGATTACGTTATCTGCAGAATTATCCGGCTCTTATAGCTGTGCCCAGCTGGCTGTGGATTTGTATCGGGAAGAGCATGAGGAGGATGAAAAGAAGATTTATGTATTTAATTCCAAGTCAGCTTCCTGCGGAGAAACACAGATTGCACTGAAAATCATAGAGTGTGTGGATGCAGGAATGGACTATGATGAACTGGTGGCAGAGGTAGAACAGTATATAGAAGGAATGAGAACTTATTTTGTGCTGGAGACGCTGGAGCATTTGCGTAAGAACGGCAGACTCACAGGTGTGAAGGCATTTGTGGCAAGTACGTTAAACATCAAGCCGGTTATGGGCTCCACAGATGAGGGATCCATTCAGCAGCTTGATCAGGCAAGGGGAATCAATAAGGCTTTGCAGAAGATGCTGGATCTGATTCAGAAGAACACAACGGATGCGGCTATGAAGAGGCTTGCGATTGCACACTGCAACTGTAAGGAACGGGCATTGTTTATTCGGGATGAGATTAATAAAAGAATGCAGGTCAGGGACATCATCATCACAGATACAGCCGGCATTAGCAGCTTATATGCCGGAAACGGCGGGATTATAGTAACGATATGATGATGCAAGCAGCGGAGCAATCCGTGCATCATCTGTTATGTCGCAGCTGGTATTGAATCAATGCCTCTTTGAGTGAATGTCTTTGTATAAAAGGAAAATGCAGAACGTCTTTGTTATCCATGACAAAGGCGTTTTTTTGCATTTCAGTCACATGAGCAAAGTTAATCATGCAGTCTTTGCCGCAGTACGCAAATGCAGTCGGATCCGATAACTGTCTGATGAGTGTGTTCAGCTTTCCAAGCATTTTGAAGTCTCTTGCATTTGTCATGATCACATCTGTCAGATTATTCTTTTCAACAGCGTATAGAATCTCTGACTGTGTGACATTACAGGTGTCCTTTTGACCACGGATTTCAATCAAGGGTTCCTGTGTCTTCTGATTTTCGACAGCAACATCAATCAGGTGGGACAGTTGTCCTTGAGAAATGGGCTTGGTCAGATAGATGATATGATCAGGAGGAGGATTACCGTAGGCAGTATAATCGATGGAAGAGGAACAAAGCGCAATCGGAGCATTCATTCCCATGGAACGAAGCTGTTTTGCAATATCCATGCCATTCACTGTCTGCTCAGCAGGAGCATCCAGTCCATTTGTGACATCTATGAGTAAAAGTCCGTATCGAATTCGCGCATTCAGCAATGCTTCGCTGCTTCCAAAGGAATCAATATAGAGAACAAGATCTGATTTCAGACGGTTGTCCTTTTCACGTCCCAGTAAGCGCTCCAATTGTTTCCGGTCAGCTACGTGGTCATCACAGATTGCTATATATAGTGCCATGTGTAGAACCTCCCTGATTTAGGTACTGATAACACACGGATTGCTCCACTGCAAAGAACGCAGTTCCCGCAATCCTAAAACATTCGCACTACTTGCTCATGTTTTGCGGGTCATAAGGTCATCTTTGCTTTCATGCGAGCATGAAGCAAAATGACTTTCTGACCCTGTGTTATCACATGAATCTAATCGTATATGGTGTAAAGAAAATAAGTATAATCGCAATGAAAATATGTATGGCTACAATCACCGGCATGCCGATGACAAAGGTTTTGTGTTGGGTTTTGTGACGGAAAGTGTACATACCAAGCAGTGAACCGATGCCACCGCCGATGATTGCAACGGAAAAAAGAGTGGATTCCGGAATGCGCCATGCCTGTTTACGCGCCTTGTGTTTATCAATTCCCATCAGCATAAATCCGAATAGATTGATTACAACCAGATAGATCAGAATGACGAAAATCACAATATTCATATCAGAACCCCCTCGTATGTGACAACTACCAACTTCTATCATCCATAATAAATACATTTGCAAAAAAAGACAACCCCTCAAATGATCGAAAGGCTGTCTTTTGTAGAAAAGAGATTTTTTTTGCTTTTCTTAACTGGTTTGTCATGGCAGGATACTACGCATCAAAATAGCTTTCTACAAAGAGAACCCTGATGCCGCCGCTTGTATAGGGATTGCCAAGGATATAGTAGGTATATATAGAGGAAGAACCAACGGTAATTTGAGAAGCTGCAAACAGATCGGCCATACAGGATGCATTGGCATTACCGATAATGATCGGGATGACTCCGATGACGGCAGAGCCTAGAACCTGCGCGCGTGGCTGGATCTGACTGTTATGACTGCATGAATTTTCGTAGACCAGAACACGGTATTTGCCCGGGGTAAACTGCCGGAAGTTACCGATGTCTTTAAAGGATAGATTTTGTGCAATGACTCGGCCATCCAGTAATGCTACGGAAAGAGGATTTTCATAGGTAGATAGATTGATTGCCCGAATGCAGGAGTTGTAAAGTGATTTGTTGCAGGAAGTATCTTCAATCCTGAAAAGTGTACTGTTAAATCCGGTTGCGGGATTGGCACTGTTGTCTGCGGAGAATGGAACCAGAGCAATCGTATACGTATCACCATAATTGAAGCGTAAGGTTTCCTGAACGATATATTTTGCCGGATTATCTGTTGAGAGAACCGTGATCAGGATATTACCTGCTGCTTCGGTGGTATAGGCGGTGATATTTCCGTAGGTCAGTCCTTCTGTGAGGGTCGTTCCGTTCAAAATGACATTGACTGCGCCTATACTTTCGTCAGCATGCAGAAAACGAACATTCGTGTACCGCTCGATTGGCAGACTCGGATAAAGCGGCGGAATCGGAGAAGCAACCGGAGTATCAGGGAAGGACGGAAGCGTCATCGGTATGTCAGGACTACCGGAAGTCCCACCTGAGGGAAGGCTTGGTGTAGGAAGAGGGAGCGGTCCGATATCGGTACCCCCGGAAGTCCCACCTGAGGGAAGGCTCGGAGTAGGAAGAGGGAGCGGCCCGATATCCGTGCCTCCGGATGTTCCGTCTGAGGGCAGACTCGGAGTAGGAAGCGGGAACGGCCCGATATCGGTTCCACGGGAGTTACCGTTAATATCATTTTCAGAGTTGTACATAGGCATTTCAGGAAATGAAGGCGTCGTCATGGGCGTATCTGTTCTGCCGTCAGACGGTGTCTCATTGGACTGCATGCCGCCAGATGATATGCCGTTAGATGACATATTGTTGTTTGACATAGAGTCGGATGTGGCTCGCTGGAACCGGTTCATGGAGAAATAATTGTTTTGCATAGAAATCCTTTCATACATTTGGATATTATAATTTATTATATGAAGGGATGAGTGGGATGTTCAGAAAATCCTATTGATCATCGGTTTTAATGCGAAACAGAAAATAATAGTAATGCAGCAGAGCGATGACCGCAATGAGCGCCTTGATATGCCAGATCGGTGCAAGGATCAGTACAATGACCAACAGCCCGGTGATGGTTCCAAGAACAAATATCTTAGACTTGCGTGTCATTTTCTTCTTGACAACAATATTGACAATATGATTCTGATAAAGCTTTGTACATAGGAACCAGTCATGAAATTTCTTAGATCCCCTTGCGAAGAAAAATACAGCAGCAAGCAGAAAAGGAGTTGTCGGCAGCACCGGAACGACAACCCCGATGCATCCGATTCCAAGAAGCAAGACCCCCAGACTGGTACAGATTAACCTTGTAATATTTCTCATTTTGCATTCCCTTATCAAGAATCAGATGATTTAATATATTCCGTTTAACAGAAATAATGAAAAAATGTGATAAGAACAAATGATTGTTCGATCAGAAACGATTTGGATTCTTACCATATGTCATTTTTCATATGAAGTATTCTTAATGGCA
>CAYRJT010000121.1:7357-7563 GCA_964424675.1 uncultured Lachnospiraceae bacterium | reverse complement strand
AGCTACAATTGGTGAGAAATTATCTGTACGTAGATTTGCAAGAGTGACAGGAGACTGTCTTGCATCTTATCTTCATGCAGGTGGAAAAATCGGTGTTATCGTAGCAGCAAATGGGGCTTCTGATGACGCAACAAAAGAAGCTCTGACAAATGTGGCTATGCAGATTGCAGCTATGAATCCACAGTATATTGGCAGATCTGATATTT
>CAYRJT010000121.1:5721-7347 GCA_964424675.1 uncultured Lachnospiraceae bacterium | reverse complement strand
AAGACTATTTTAAATAAGCTGATTGAGAAGGCAGTAAGCGAGAAATTATGGAGTGATGAAGACATCGCGATCTATGAAGAGAAGAAGAGCAACATGAATTTCCTGTTCAATTTCTTATCAGAAGCAGCCAAAGTGACTCTTGCTCAGTTAGCAATGGAAGCAAAAGCCGGCTACGTAGAAGATAAGATTTTCGCAGGCTTAGTAGACGGACGTATTTCCAAGCATGTAAAGGAAATCAGTCTTTTAGAGCAGGCATATGTAAAAGCTGAAGATGGCAAGCAGTCAGTCGG
This sequence comes from uncultured Lachnospiraceae bacterium, assembly GCA_964424675.1. Lineage (GTDB taxonomy): Bacteria > Bacillota > Clostridia > Lachnospirales > Lachnospiraceae > JAAYYM01. The sequence continues at coordinate 7,057 of CAYRJT010000121.1, read as the reverse complement.
CAAGTACCTCGAATCCGTAAACAAAGATATCGTAGTAACCAAGTTCGTACGTTTTGAGGTTGGTGAAGGAATCGAGAAAAAGCAGGAAGATTTCGCCGCAGAAGTAGCAGCACAGATGGGAAACTGATTCTAAATAGTTCGATAAACTTTTAATCCGCAGGATACCTGATGGTGTCCTGCGGATTATCTAATTTCTATTCATATCCCCACCATTAGTATTCAAAATTCAAATAGGGTGTGCAAATCCAGCCCAAAAATCAAAACTACAGTCATCATGAACCCACCAACAAATTCATATATGCCAATATGGTGTGCAAATCTAATCCCAAATCAGAACTACAGTCATCGTAAACTAAGGTGACATAGTTACAATAAAATGGTATTATATGATAGACAATGTTTGGGAGGACAAACAGATGAGCAAATACGAAGAAGGCATGAAGTTACTGGAAGAAGCATTTGGCAATGATAAAGACAATTTAATCTCGCTTGCAACCATTGCACTTGAGAAGGGGGCTAATGGAGAGCCGTGTCCGAGTGTTCGTGTTGTGGACTGCTATTATGAGGACGGCACCTTCTATGCGGTTACGAATGCGCAGTCAAATAAGATGCTGCAGATTGAGCAGAATGCAGAGATTTCAATTGCATCAAGTGCAGAAATGTTCAATGCAAGCGCAATCGGTGAGAATCTCGGCTGGGCAATGGATGAGAAGAATGCCCGGATCAGAGAGAAGCTGCATAAGACATTTGAAGCATGGTATGATATGGCCAATAATGATTCCTGCAAGGACTGTGTGTATCTTGCAATTCATCTTACCAAGGGAATTCTGAATATCAACCATTGGGAGAAGCTGTATCATATGGATTTTGTGAATAAGACCTGTGATTAAAATGTGATAAAAAAAGTGAGGAAGAGTCAGATGTTAAAGCAAGATAAGATATACCCGCGTCCGCATGATCCGCAGACGATTTATTTGAAAAATATGATTGATAGTCCCAATATAGAGATTGGAGATTTTACAATGTACAATGATTTCGTACATGACCCGAAGGATTTTCAGAGCAATAATGTATTGTATCATTATCCGGTCAACAAGGACAAGCTGAAAATCGGGAAATTCTGTTCCATCGCATGCGGGGCAAAATTCATGTTTGCCAGCGCGTTTCATGCAATGAAGTCCCTGTCTACCTATCCGTTTCCACTTTTCTTTGACGAGTGGGAGCTGGATTCGAAGGACATTGCAGGGGCATGGGATCACAGAGGCGATATTGTAATCGGAAATGATGTATGGATTGGTTATGAGGCTGTTGTCATGGCAGGCGTCACAATAGGCGA
>CAYRJT010000121.1:0-5621 GCA_964424675.1 uncultured Lachnospiraceae bacterium | reverse complement strand
GTGGAAATCTGCTATGACTATACCGGAATCGAGATGTGGGCAACCGGGGCATGGAAAGCGAAGAATGACCTGACGCAGAAATATGCGGCATTCATGAAGGAACACCGGAAGAAAATGCAGATTACGTTTCGCAAAATAGCCGCTCATACAGGAAATCAATATAATGAAGAAGCAGACAAGCTTGCAAAGAAAGCACTGACAGAGGGAGACGGCATTCCGAAAATGAAACGGGAATCAGAGGCATAGGGGAGAGATACGAATGGCAGTCAAGAATCAAGTGCTGGAATTGTTTGAATCAAATAAAGGTATTTATTTTTCCGGTGAGGAACTCGCACAAAAGCTGTCTGTATCCAGGGCAGCTGTATGGAAGGCAGTTAAGGTGCTGCAGGCAGATGGATATTCCATAGATGCAGTTCCGAACAAAGGCTATTGTCTGTCGGAAAAGACTGACATCCTGTCACCACAGGGCATCCAAAAGTATTTGCTGCCCGTATGTAAGGCTGTTGATGTGCAGGTATTGCCTGTTGTGAGTTCAACCATGACAGTGATGCGGGAAAGGGCGGTCGCAGGAGCACCGGAGGGCTGCATTGTCATTGCAAATGAACAGACGGAGGGGAGAGGCAGAAGAGGACGCAGCTTTGCGTCACCATGCAGCTCGGGTATCTATATGAGTCTGCTGCTGAGACCGGTTCACTATACATCCGAGCAGGCAATCAGGATCACCACGATTGCTGCTGTCGCTATGTGTGAGGCCATCGAGGAGGTATCAGATGAGACAGCACAGATTAAATGGGTCAATGATATTTTTATACGGGATAAAAAGATATGTGGCATCTTGACAGAAGCATCCATAGATATGGAAAGTGGATCACTGGAATATGCCATCATGGGAATCGGCATCAATGTATATTCTCCACAGGGAGGCTTTCCTGCAGAACTGGAACGGATTGCAGGCGCCTTATATGATACTCCGCAAAGCGATCTCAAGAACCGTCTTGCTGCAGGATTTATCAATCATTTTATGACATATTACGCGGAACTGGACAGGACTGACTATACAGAGGCATACAGGGAGAGAAGCATGGCAATCGGCAGACAGGTCAATGTGCTGTCCGGCACACAGACGAGAAGAGCACTGGTACTTGGAATTGACGATGACTGTCAGCTGTTGGTTAGATATGAAGACGGAACAGAAGCAACGTTATCCTCAGGTGAAATCAGTATTAAACTAAATTAAACTAAAAAATGTAAAACAACATTTACAAGGGTTTTTAATTCATGTATAATAAATAAAGTGAATTTATTATGAAAGGATGGTCATATTATGACAATTACAAAAGCAAATGATGGTGACAAACTGACTCTGACCTTAGAGGGACGACTGGATACAACTACGACTCCACAGTTAGAGGAAGAATTAAAAAGTGTTTTAAATGATGTGAAGACACTTGTATTCGACTTTGGCAGTCTGGAGTATTTATCATCAGCAGGATTACGTGTACTGCTTGCTACCCAGAAACAGATGAACCAGCAGGGCTCCATGATCATTACCAATGTGAATGATACCATTATGGAAGTGTTTGAGGTAACAGGCTTTGTTGATATCTTAACAATCCAATAAGCGCAGTGTTGAGGAGCAAATCTATGCAGTCAATTGTAGTATCAGCCAAAATTGAGGAAATGAATAAGGTGACGGAATTTGTATCTGAAATTCTGGAAGCGAATCATTGCTCCATGAAGGCCAGAATACAGATTGAAGTGGCAATTGATGAAATTATGTCCAATATTGTTCGGTATGCATATGAGGGGAAAACAGGAGATGTCGTGGTGGAGTGTGATATCCGCGACGGAGTAGCGCGTATATGTTTTATTGACTCCGGCATACCTTATAATCCACTAACCAAAGAGGATCCGGACGTGACCTTATCCGCAAGCGAGCGGGAGATTGGCGGCCTGGGTATTTTTATGGTTAAAAAAAGTATGGATGATCTGAGGTATGAGTATAAAGATCAGCGTAACCAGCTGACGATGATGAAACGGATCGTATAGGAGTTGAGGAGAATGAAGAAAAATGAAGGGGTGAAGAGAATCCTGATCTATGTCGGGATTACTTTTCTGATTACGTATCTTTTAGAAATCTGTATACTGCGTAATCTGATCGGATCAGATGATGTCGTACAGAACTCTATTGCACAGGCTGTCACAATGGGAGTTATGCTGGTTCCTACACTGGGCGTGGTCATTACAAGACTTGTGACGCATGAGGGGTTTGCAGATGCCTGGATTGCTCCGCATATTAAAGGCAATATCAAGTATTATCTGATTGCATGGTTTGGGCCTGCAGTGCTGACAATCATAGGTGCTGTCATTTACTTCCTGATGTTTCCAGAAGAATATGATTCACAGATGAGCAATGCGATACAGATCTATGCGGATCAGGGCATTCAGTTTACCACACAGCAGCTGAGAATCGCAACGGTCAGCCAGCTCGTTACGGCAGTTGTGATTGCACCGGTTTTAAACTGTATTACCTGTTTCGGAGAGGAATGGGGCTGGAGAGGTTATCTGGTGCCGAAACTGTCAGAGAGAATGTCTTTTGCACCAATGGCACTGATATCCGGACTGATCTGGGGACTGTGGCATGCTCCGCTGATTGCCATGGGGCATAATTACGGAACTGACTATACCGGTGCTCCTTATCTTGGAATCCTCGGTATGTGTATTTTCTGTATTGTTATGGGCACCATTTTTTCTTATTTATGTCTCAGGACAAAGAGCTGTATTCCCGGAGTCATCGGACATGGGGCTCTAAACGGGTTTGCACAGGCGGGCATTATCTTTTCAAAGGATGGCGGCAATCCATTTATCGGACCGGCGCCAACGGGTGTGATAGGCGGTATTGGATTTATCATTGCAGCATGTTTCATAATATTCTTAGTATCTAAGAATAATAGTTTTCATAATTCATAAGTTGTGATACAATCAATAATAGTATCGAGAAAAGAAGGCGATAGATGATGGACGGGCGTGGAAGTACGCAGCCTGCGGTTCGAAGCGTCAGAGTAAGACGGATCAAACGGATCATTATCGCTGCTGTGGTTACGTTGATTGTATTACCAATGATTTTGTGTATATTCCTGCTGTGCAGGGTTCATGTGCTGGAACAGCAGGTACAGGAATTATACGAGACACGGGCAGCTGAAACACTGATGGCAGTCGAGCTTGAAGAAAAGACGGCTCCCATGGAGATGACTGTAGCTGATTATACGGAACCGGAGACACAGGAGCTGAAGCAGGAAGAGCCGATCATAGTCGATGAGCTGCAGCACGAAAAGTGGCCGCACAAGGTTTATCTGACATTTGATGACGGACCAAGCTATTACACGGATGATATTTTGGATATTTTGAACAGGTATGGCGTAAAGGCCAATTTCTTCGTAATCGGAACAGAAGATCCGGAGCTGAGGAAGATGTATCGGCGTATCATAGAGGAAGGCCATGTGCTGGGAATGCACTCTTATTCCCACAAATATCAGGATATTTATGCATCTGTAGATGCATTTGCTACAGATTTGAGCAGACTGGAAACACTTCTGTATGATGAAACGGGCGTAATACCAAAGCTGTATCGTTTTCCAGGTGGAAGCAGCAATACCGTTTCACCTGTCAGTATGGGCTATTTTATAGACTATCTGACTGCAAAGGGAATCACTTATTATGACTGGAACATCTCGTCTGGTGATGCATCGACACGTCTGCTTCCCAAGGATGATATCGTGAGAAACTCTCTTTACCGAATGGATGAAAACGAGGAAACGATGATTCTGCTGCATGATATCGGAGACAAGTCTACTACGGTGGAGGCGTTGCCAGAGATCATTGAAGCACTGCAGGAGCAGGGGCTGCCAATCACAACAATCGATGATACGACAATTCCGATTCAGCATATCTTGGAATAAAGTTAAAAATAATATTACAATATACAATTAACGGAGGAAAAAAAGATGAGTTTTTTTAAGGATTTCAAAGAAGATTTATCACAGGCAGTCAATGAACTGATGCCGGAAGAAGCTGCAGCAAGTATACCTGAGGATATCCAGATGGTGGATACACTGACAGTGGACACTCTGACAGATGATGAGGACGATAATGAGCCAAGTATTGAGGAAATGCTGAGCAATATTGAGAATATCAATATTGAGAAGGATGAAGCAGCAGAGCGTAATCAGCTATCTTTTGATCCTGTTCCAGAGCTGGCAGCAGAACCTGCGGCAGAGCCAGAAGAATACATACCAGAGCCTGTTTTTGAACCTGTTCTTGAAGAAATCCCAGAGGTTCAGGAAGAAACCCCAGAAGTTCAGGAAGAAATCATCGAGGAAACAGTCGAGGAAATAAAGGAAGAAATACCAGTCGTACTGGTAGCAGAGCCAGTTATAGAGCAGGAGGTAGCACAGGTGATGGAAGAGGAAAAGGCAGTATTGGAAGACGAGGACAGAGCATCAGATGAAACAGGTCTGATCACAGCAGGGATGGTTATCAAGGGAGATATCACAACAACAGGATCTCTTGAGATTGTAGGTTCCATTGAAGGTGACGTAGATGTAAAGGGCAAACTGGAAATCACAGGATCCATCAAGGGAAATTCCAAAGCAGCAGATGTATATGCAGACACAGCCAAGATTGTTGGTGAGATTGTGAGTACAGGACCGGTTAAGATCGGTCAGAGTTCAGTCGTAAAGGGCAATATAACAGCAAAGTCAGCAGTACTTGCAGGTGCTGTGAAGGGCGATATCGATGTGCAGGGCCCTGTTATTTTAGATACAACAGCAATTATCATGGGCAACATCAAGTCCAAATCTATTCAGATCAATAATGGTGCAGTGATCGAAGGTATGTGTTCACAGTGCTATGCAGAGGTGAGTCCTACCAATTTCTTTGAAGAGGATATAAAGGCAGCATCAAAAGCAAAAAAATAGACAGGAAGATGTTGATATGAAAAGAGTATTATTGAAATTAAGCGGTGAAGCACTGGCCGGAGATAAAAAGACCGGATTTGACGAACCGACAGTACGTGATGTGGCACTGCAGGTGAAGGAACTGGTCGATGACGGGATACAGGTAGGAATTGTGATTGGCGGTGGTAACTTCTGGAGAGGCCGCACCAGTGAGAATATCGATCGTACCAAGGCAGATCAGATTGGTATGCTGGCAACCATCATGAACTGTATTTATGTATCAGAGATTTTTCGCTCTGTCGGTATGATGACGTCTGTACTGACACCGTTTGAATGTGGTTCTTTTACAAAGCTTTTTTCAAAGGACAGGGTGAATAAGTATTTTGCAAAGGGATTTGTCGTTTTCTTCGCAGGTGGAACCGGACATCCGTATTTTTCTACAGATACAGGAGTTGTGTTGAGAGCCATAGAAGTAGATGCGGAGGCAATTCTGCTGGCAAAGGCAGTAGATGGAGTCTATGATTCAGATCCGCGTACCAATCCGGATGCAAAGAAATATGACGAGGTCTCTATCAATGAAGTGATAGAAAAGAAGCTGCAGGTTGTTGATCTGACAGCATCCATTCTGGCAATGGAAAACAAAATGCCGATGCTGGTATTCGGACT
>CAYRJT010000120.1:0-7608 GCA_964424675.1 uncultured Lachnospiraceae bacterium | reverse complement strand
AATAAAATGATTAAGTTGCTTTCTGAGGATAAATAAGTTACATTGATTGTAGGATAGATGAATGAACAGTCATGCATGACGGAAGAGACACGGAGGACACAGATATGGCGGCAATCAGCGTATTTGATGTGATCGGCCCGAATATGATCGGACCATCCAGTTCCCATACGGCAGGAGCAGCAGCCATTGCACTGCTGACGAGAAAACTGATGGATGGGCACATCACCAGTGCCAGATTTACATTGTATGGATCATTTGCCGAAACCTATCGGGGACATGGCACAGACAAGGCTCTGCTTGGCGGTGTACTGGGCTATGCAGCAGATGATGTCCGGATCCGCAGTTCTATGGAAAATGCCGAAAGAGAAGGGCTGGCATATGAATTTGTAATGAATTTGGAGGAAAAAACAAAACATCCAAATACAGTTGATATTGAACTGCAAAATGATGCAGGACGTACGCTGTCGGTACGGGGCGAGTCAGTCGGCGGCGGGAAAATACGTCTGGTCAGAATCAACCGCATCGAGGTGGATTTCACGGGAGAGTACAGCTCCCTGATTGTCAGCCATGAGGATCATCCCGGAGTCATTGCCTACATTACAAAATGTCTGGCGGATCATAAAGTTAATATTGCATATATGAAGCTGTATCGTGAGGCAAAGGGGCAAAAAGCATACACAATCGTAGAGGCGGATGAGAAAATACAGCAGAATATCATAGATGAAATCGGAAAGAATCAGTACGTCAGACGTACTATGCTGGTTCAGGTATGATCACTGAAACGGAGGATGGGATATGGATTTTATAAGCGGAGCAGAGCTGCTGCATCTATGCAGAGAGGAACAGTGCGATATCTCTGAAATGATGATCCGCCGGGAACTGTCTGAGACAGAGGATACCAGAGAACATATTATGAAACGGATGCTGGAGGCATATACAATCATGAAAAATGCGGCTAAGGAGCCGCTGGAACGAGAAGTCAGATCTATGGGAGGACTGATCGGCGGAGAAGCAATGAAACTGCATCATTATCATGAGAATGGTTCATCGTTATGCGGAACAACGATATCTCTGGCAATTACCTATGCGATGGCGGTCCCTGAGGTGAATGCATCTATGGGTCTGATTGTTGCAGCTCCGACAGCAGGGGCGTCCGGTGTCGTGCCGGGAGTATTGCTCGCATTACAGGAAGTATATCAATTCAGTGATGAGTGTATCGTCGACAGTCTGTTTACAGCAGGCGCAGTTGGTTATTTATTCATGAGAAATGCATCTGTATCCGGTGCAGAAGCCGGATGTCAGGCTGAAGTGGGTGTCGCATCCGCGATGGCAGCATCTGCCGCAGTCAGACTGATGAAGGGGACTCCGGAGCAGAGCCTGCAGGCAGCATCGATAGCAACTGCTAATTTGCTGGGACTCGTGTGTGATCCGATAGCCGGACTGGTAGAAAGCCCCTGTCAGGGCAGAAACGCAATGGGTGCAGGCAATGCACTGATCTGTGCAGAACTTGCTCTAAGCGGAGTATCGCAGCAGATCCCGTTTGATGAAATGGTCGAGACGATGTATCAGGTAGGAAAGAAAATCCCGCCGGAACTGCGCGAAACAGCAAAGGGTGGCTGTGCAGCTTGTGAGACAGGGTGCAGAATCAGAAGTGATCTGATCAGCCATAGATAAATAAAAGGGGAAGGCAATATGACATTACAACAGCTGAAATATGTGATCGCCATAGCAGATCATCACTCTATGAGCAAGGCAGCACAAGCACTTTATATCTCTCAGCCCAGTCTGTCGAATGCAATCAAGGAACTGGAGCAGGAAGCCGGCATACATATTTTTATTAGAAATAATAAAGGCATCTCGGTCACAGAAGAAGGATGGGAATTTCTCGGATATGCACGTCAGGTCATAGAGCAGGCAGGACTTTTGGAGCGCAGATATACCGGAGGGGATATGCCTAAAAAGAAATTCAGTGTATCTACGCAGCACTATTACTTTGCGGTCAAAGCCTTTACGGATCTGGTGCAGCACTACGGAATGGATGAATATGAGTTTTCCATACGTGAAACGATGACACATAAAATCATTGACGATGTCAGAAGCATGCGCAGTGAGATTGGTGTGCTGTATATCAATTCCTTTAATGAAAGAATCCTGTCCAGACAGTTAAGTGAGAGCTGTCTGACATTTCATGAATTATTTTGTACAAAACCGCATGTATCGGTTTCTAAAAAGAGTCCGCTGGCACAGAAGACAGATATATCACTACAGGAACTTGCAGACTATCCAAATCTGGTTTTTGAACAGGGAGATTATAATTCCTTTTATTATGCAGAGGAGCTGATCAGTCTGCCGGAACACAGACAGACCATACATGTGACAGACCGGTCGACCATGGTCAGACTGATCATCAGCCTGAATGGTTTTACAGTCAGTACAGGGATCTTTGATGAGGGACTGAGTGAGGAAGCCATTGTAGCAGTGCCGCTCAGAGCAGATGAGACAATCAGAATCGGCACCATTACAAATCAAAGCATGGTACTGAGTTCTGTTGGACAGGCTTATATGGATAATTTAAAAAAGGATATACAATCATCTGCTATAGTCTGAAGCTATGACGAACGATATTTTTTCCGTATTTTGCGAATGGTACTGTTTATGCTATTCTGTTAAGAGAACCAGCTACATTAATCATGTGAAGGAGATCCCCTTATGAGTGAATTTTTAAACAAAACAAGTGTAGAAACAAAATGTGTACAGGCAGGTTATACCCCACAAAATGGAGAACCAAGAGAACTGCCGATTTATCAGAGCACAACATTCAAATATGATTCCAGTGATGATATGGGGGCATTATTTGATCTGGAGGCAGAAGGCTATTTTTATACAAGACTGCAGAATCCGACCAATGATGCAGTGGCATCCAAGATCTGTGCACTGGAAGGCGGTGTTGCAGCGATGCTGACATCCTCTGGCCAGGCAGCAAACTTCTATGCTGTTTTCAATATCTGTGAGACGGGAGATCATTTTATCGCTTCCTCATCCATTTATGGAGGTACTTATAATCTGTTCGGTGTGACAATGAAGAAAATGGGCATTGAGTGTACCTTTGTGGATCAGACACTTCCGGCCGAGGAGCTGGAGAAGTATTTCAAGCCCAATACCAAGGCGGTATTTGGAGAGACCATTACAAATCCGACGGTGACAGTATTTGATTTTGAGAAGTTTGCCAGACTTGCGCATGCTCACGGAGTTCCGCTGATTGTAGACAATACATTTGCAACTCCTGTGAACTGCAGACCGTTTGAATGGGGAGCAGATATTGTGACACATTCTACTACAAAATATATGGACGGACATGCAGTCGGGGTCGGCGGTGCCATTGTGGACAGCGGCAACTTTGACTGGGATGCATATGGAGAGAAGTTCCATGGACTGACGACACCGGATGAATCCTATCATGGACTGACCTATACAAAGAAATTCGGCAAGGGTGCGTATATTACAAAGGCAACCGTACAGCTGATGAGAGACTTTGGCTCGATTCAATCCCCTCAAAATGCTTTTTATCTGAATGTCGGTCTGGAATCTCTGGCAGTCAGAATGAGGCAGCACTGTGAGAATGCACAGAAGGTGGCAGAGTACCTGTCAAAGCATGAGAAGGTAGCCTGGGTTCATTACTGCGGACTGGAGCAGGATCCGTATCATGAACTTGCAAAGAAGTATCTGCCGAAGGGCTCCTGCGGTGTACTGTCCTTTGGTGTCAAGGGTGGAAGAGACAATGCAATCCGATTTATGGATCATCTGAAACTGGCAGCGATTGTGACACACGTAGCAGATGCCAAGACCTGCCTGTTGCATCCGGCGAGTCATACACATCGTCAGCTGACAGATGAGCAGCTGATGGAAGCCGGCGTTTCGCCAGACCTGATCCGTTTCTCTGTCGGACTGGAAGCGGCGGAGGATATTATTGAAGATTTGAGGCAGGCGTTAGAACAAATATGAGAATCAAAAGAGGATTTATGGATGGTATTCCCATAGGTCTGGGTTATTTATCAGTTTCATTTGCATTTGGCATTATGGCTGTTAATAACGGATTAACCTGGTGGGAAGCCACTTTGATTTCTATGACGAATTTAACATCAGCCGGACAATTTGCCGGTGTCGGTATTATGGTGAGTGGTGGCAGCCTGATTGAAATGGCGGTCACCGAGCTCATCATTAATTTACGTTATGCATTAATGTCGATATCCTTATCCCAAAAGGTAGATTCTAAATTTACGAGTCTGTACAGATGGCTGTTGGCGACCGGAAACACAGATGAGATATTTGCGGTATCCATGTCCTACGAAAAGGAAGTCAGCAGATCTTATTTTCTTGGACTCATGATTGCTCCGTATATCGGATGGTCTCTTGGAACTCTGCTGGGTGCATTATTTGGGGAGGCGGTGCCGGCATCCGTCGGAAAAGCATTCGGAATTGCCATCTACGGAATGTTTATAGCCATTATTGCGCCAAAGGCAAAAAGAGAAAAAAGTGTTTTGTCTGTCAGTATGCTTGCCATACTGTTGAGCTGCTTTTTTTACTATATACCTGCACTGAAAAACATATCAGGCGGATTTTCCATTATTGTCTGTGCAGTCTGTGCGGCATTATTTGGAGCTTTTGTCTTTCCAATCAGGGATACAGAAACAGAATCGGATGAAAAGGAGAGTGGAATGGCATGAATACAGCAGTATTTCAGGGAAACTCATACTGGGCTTACCTGCTCGTAATGGTAGGGGTGACGTATCTGATCCGTGCAGTTCCGTTTGTTCTGGTCAGGAAGAAAGTGACGAATGTCTATGTGAGATCTTTTCTTGCATACATTCCTTACTCGGTACTGGCTGCCATGACATTTCCTGCAATCATATATTCCACCAATTATCTGCTGTCGGCTGTGATTGGACTGATTGTAGCCTGCACAATGGCTTTTTTCGACAAGGGACTTGTAAAGGTGGCTCTTGGGGCAACGATTACTGTTATCATTGTGGAATTGATGATGAAAATGATTTTATAATGACTATTGAAAATAAATGAAAATAGTATTATTCTATATATGAGTTAGATAATGCAAACTCAAAGAATAACCAACTAACTTATATATGAGGGAGATCTTGAATATGACATTGAACGAAATACCAATCGGAAAGAGTGGAATCATCAAGAGTGTAGGCGGAGAAGGGGCGCTGCGCCTCAGACTGCTGGACATGGGTCTGATACCAAAGACTAAGGTAACCATTCAAAAAATTGCACCGCTGGGAGATCCAATAGAAATACAGATCAGAGGATATGAACTGACAATCCGGATAGCAGATGCCGAGATGATTGAAGTGGAGGCGACAGCATGATATTTGCACTTGCAGGCAATCAAAACTGTGGAAAGACAACTTTATTTAACGCACTGACTGGTTCAAACCAGCATGTAGGCAATTTCCCGGGCGTGACAGTGGATCAGAAGATGGGAGAGATGAAGCTCGCCAAGGACTGCTCTGTGGTCGATCTGCCCGGAATCTATTCCATTCGTCCATTTTCCACAGAAGAAATCGTAACCAGGGATTTTATTCTGAATCAAAAGCCGGACGGAATCATTAATATAGTAGATGCTACAAATATAGAACGCAATCTGTATCTGACCCTGCAGCTTCTCGAACTGCACATTCCAATGGTACTGGCTCTGAATATGATGGATGAGGTCAGAGGCAACGGCGGCACGATCAATATTCCGGCGATGTCAGAGGCTCTTGGAATTCCGGTGATCCCGATTAGTGCCGTAAAAAATGAAGGAATATCAGAGCTTGTTGATCAGATCACAATTGTTGCAAGAAGAAAGCAGTATCCTGCAGTTACAGACTTCTGCAAGCCGGGACCGATTCACAGATGTATCCATGCGGTATCCCATTTGATTGAGGATCATGCACAGAACTGTGACATTTCTGCAAGATTTGCTGCCACAAAGCTGATTGAAGGAGATACATCCTTTGCCGATAAACTGGGACTTGTACAGAATGAGCTGGAAATGATCGAACATGCGGTTACAGAGATGGAGGATGAATATGGCATGGATCGGAATGCTGCACTGGCAGATATGCGCTACAGCTTCATCGAGTCGGTATGTCAAAATGCAGTGGTGAAATGTCATGAGAGCCGTGAACACATCAGAAGTGTCAGGATCGATAATGTCCTGACGAATAAATATATGGCTCTGCCGTTATTCTTTATCATTATGATTGTGATTTTCTGGTTGACATTTGGAGTGATCGGCAGCTTCCTGTCAGACCTTCTGGCAATGGGAATTGATGTACTGACCAATCTCGTGGATGTCGGTCTGACGAACTATGGAATCAACCCTGTCGTACACAGCCTGATCGTCGATGGTATTTTCGTCGGTGTCGGCAGCGTTTTATCATTTCTGCCGATTATTGTTGTGCTGTTCTTCTTCCTCTCTATCCTGGAGGATACGGGCTATATGGCCAGAGTGGCTTTTGTAATGGATAAGCTGCTGCGTAAGATCGGGTTATCCGGCAGAAGCTTTGTACCGATGATCATCGGGTTCGGCTGTTCTGTACCGGCAATTATGGCGACGAGAACACTGTCCTCTGAGAGAGACCGCAAAATGACAATCCTGCTGACTCCCTATATGAGCTGTTCTGCAAAGATACCGATCTATGCAGTGTTCTGTGCAGCATTTTTTCCCAAGTATGCAGCACTGGTTATGACAGGACTCTATCTGAGTGGCATGATTATTGGAGTTTTCGTAGCGCTGCTGCTAAAGAGAACAGCATTTACAGGCCAGCCTGTTCCTTTTGTTATGGAGCTGCCAAATTACAGGCTGCCTTCTCTTAAGAGTGTAGGACTGCTGATGTGGGATAAGGCAAAGGACTTCCTGCAGAGAGCCTTTACGATTATCTTTATTGCTACGATTGTTATCTGGTTTCTGGGTGCATTTGATACGCGTATTAATTTTGTGCAGGATGGAGCTAACAGTCTGCTGGCGGCTATCGGCCAATGGATTGCTCCGGTATTCATCCCACTTGGTATTGGTGACTGGAGAGTGACGACATCACTGATTTCAGGGCTGATTGCAAAAGAGGCTGTCGTCAGTACAATGGGAATCCTGCTTGGCGCAGCAGATGGTGTCAGTGAAGCATTAAGTTCTTTGTTTACGCCATTAACGGCAGTTTCATTTTTGATTTTTACCCTGCTGTATACACCATGTGTTGCAGCCATTGCGACGATACGCAGAGAACTGAATTCTACATGGCAGACGATTTGTGTGATACTGGCTCAGTGCGGTGTGGCCTGGATCTGTGCCTTCCTTGTTTATCAAATCGGATGCCTGTTCTGAGGAAAAGAGGAGACAGCATGAATGTTTTGAGCTGGATATTGATGGGATTCATTATAGTTGCGGTTGTTTTAGCGGTCAGATTTCTGTATCGGCATCGTGGTGCAGGCTGCACGGGAAACTGTGGAGAGTGTGTGAAGAAGACGGGGTGCAGTGAAGTGGGAAAGTAAATGTTGACCCATGCGTGTTCGCAGGCTCTTCGAGCCTGGCTCATCGCATGGGTAGGC
>CAYRJT010000119.1:0-7631 GCA_964424675.1 uncultured Lachnospiraceae bacterium | reverse complement strand
TTATGTATGTGATGTACTATACAGGGGCAGAAATCACACCGACACCGCTTGCAGCCTTTATGGCAATTATATTTGGAACAGCATTCATCAATGCCATTATCGTACAGGTGCTGTATATCCCATTGAAGCTGGCGCTGAAGAAGTAGATATCAGGAGGAAATGATATGCAGACACCTATGATTCATATAGAGAACCTGAATTTTCAATATAAACAGGGGCAGGACTTTGCATTAAAGGACATCAGCCTGGATATTGCCAGGGGTGAATTTGTAGGCATCATCGGCAGCAGCGGCGCAGGAAAGACTTCTTTTACCTGCGCCCTGAACGGGATGATTCCACACCACTATGCAGGAGATTTTTACGGAGCAGTTACCATAAACGGCATGGATACGGTAGAGGTCAAACCGGTCGAGCTGTCAAGATTCATCGGGAGTGTTTTTCAGGATGTGGATGCACAGATGGTAGCGACCATCGTAGAAGATGAAATCCTGTTTGGGCTAGAGAATTTTCAGATTCCGCACGAAGAGATAGAGGAACGGATACAGACAGCATTGGAGACAATCGGAATCTCACATCTGCGTAACAGAATCATCAGCACACTCAGCGGAGGTCAGAAGCAGAAGGTTGCAATCGCAGCCATGATTGCACTGAGACCCCAGCTGTTGATTCTGGATGAACCAACCGGCGAACTGGATCCGGCAGGCTCAAGACAGATATTTGAAATGCTGCGGATACTGAATCAGCAGTATCATATGACAGTTGTGATTGTTGAACAGAAAATCATGCTGCTTTGCGAATATGTCAGAAGACTGCTGGTCTTTCATGAGGGCAGGATCGAATATGACGGTCCGACAAGAATGGTTCTGGAACACAAGGAAGAGCTGGAGAAGCTGGGGGTTAATGTACCGAGGATGATTACACTGGCTGATACGCTGAAGAAGAGAGGCTGCCATATCGATACAGTACCGGTCAGTATAGCAGAAGCAAAAAAAATGGTAGAGGAAGTGTTAATACATGCTTAAATTTAATAACGTATGTTTTTCATATCGACAGGATACCTTGATTCACGATGTTTCCTTTCATATTCAAAAGGGTGAGTTTGCTGCCCTGATTGGTGAGAACGGGGCAGGAAAATCCACAATCAGTAAGCTGTGCAATGGTTTACTGAAACCTAAAACAGGCGATGTACTGATTCAGGGACAGAATACAAAGACAACAAAATCCTCGATGCTTGCAAGGTCTGTGGGATATTTATTTCAAAATCCGGACAGACAGATTTGCCAGAATACCATCAGGGGAGAGATCATGTTTGGATTATCCTATATTCTGAAGGATCAGACATTGTGTGAAAAACGTTGTGACCGTATCATAGAGAAATTTCAGTTTAGGGGAGAGCAGGATCCGTTTCATCTGAGCCGTGGTGAGAGACAGAGGGTGGCACTGGCGTCCATACTGGTATGTGAGCCAAAGCTGCTGATTCTCGATGAGCCGACAACAGGGCTGGATTATCGTGAATGTGTTCAGATTATGGAATTGATTAGAGAGCTTCACAGGGCAGGCACGACCATTATGATGATCACACATGATATGGAACTCGTACAGGACTATGCGGACAGAGTGCTTGTATTGAATGAGGGTCGTCTGATCGGAGATGGAGCATGTGAAGAAGTCATGACAGATATGGCGCTGCTGCGGCGTGCAAGCGTGCTTCCTGCCCAGATACCGATGCTGGCGATGGAGCTGGGTACGACTTTTCACGGTGTCTACAGTGTGAATGACATGGCAGAACGTATCCATGAACTGCAGCAAAGGAGGGCATAGAAATGGGCGGATTTTTAGATTATATTCAGGGGACATCATTTTTACATAGGCTGAACCCACTGACAAAGCTGTTGATTGCTTTTTTATTATGTGTAGCCTGCTTCATATGTGACCGGCATCTGTTTGTACTGGGAATCATCGTACTGAATCTGCTGTTGGCAGGAGTGGCAGGGAAAGAGGTTCTTCTGCGTTCACTCAATATGCTGCGTGCGCTTGTGAAGTTTTCGGCATTTTTGTTTGTGATCCAGATTCTGTTTGTCAGAGAAGGGACTGCTCTGTTGCATTTGCCATTCGGACTGGCCATTACAGATCGGGGACTTTCCTTTTCACTTCTGTTTGTACTGCGTCTCTTTGCAGCTACCATGCCGATCGGACTGATGCTGTCCGTGACAAGGATGAGTGATCTGTCAAATGTATTGGTAGAGAAGGTTGGAATTCCGTATCAGTACACGTTTGCCCTGACAACTACTTTGAGATTTATTCCGTTGTTTTCACAGGAGATGGCAGGCATTATGGAAGCCCAGACGGCACGGGGAGTGGAATTCGATACCAAAAACTTTTTTAAGAAGATCAGACTTCTGATGCCATTATGTGTCCCTCTTTTGATCAGCTCGGTTAAAAAAATCGATGGGGCAGCTGTTTCGACAGAACTGAGAGGCTTTCATCTGAGAAACAGAAACAGTGGATATAAGAAATACTGTTTGAAAGGGGCAGATGCCGCTGCACTGGCCATGATGGCATGCATTATGACATGTGCTGTTATTTTATAAATGACCCAGACGGTCAATGAATATTGAATGATACTAAATGTTGTAACTATTAAAAATTTGTTACAACATTTGGTTGACATAAGCCCTTATCGGTTGTATGATAATGATGAGAATAAGAAAGTGGGGAAATCTCTTGAGGATGTGCTATTTGGGGAAATACACATCCGAAACGCGACAGTTTCTATTACTGACTGAAACGGTCAACACTCGATGAGGAGAATCGTATTATGATTCAGAGCACTAAGGGGAATAGCAGAAGGGGATACTCTATCCTTGCGGCAGGAGCGGCAATTGTATTCATTGTTGCTTCTTTTGCGTTATTTGGATCTGATGTCTATGCCTATACCTCTGCAAACGGAACTGTTGCATGTGCCAGTGGTCGAGTACGAGAATCGGCATCTATGAACGGATATGTTGTGTGCTGCGTCAAGAAAGACGAAGCATTAATCATTACAGACGAAATCACAGGAACTGACGGAAACAAGTGGTATAAGGTCAAGGTATCCGGAGCGGAAGGATACATCAGATCAGATCTGGTCAAGAAGGGTGAAGCAATAGCCGGAGCGGCAGCATCAACAACAACAGCATCGTCATCTACTGCAACAACAGGCGGAGCTGCCACAACAACTGTCAAGGGAACGAATGTCATTGTCAGGACCGAGGCCTCCAGATCCTCTGATGTAAGGTGTACACTCAGTACAGGACAGGCGGTTACGGTTATTTCCTCTGTCAAGGGCTCAGATGGGAATACATGGTACAGCGTGAAAGCAGAAAAGAACGGTATTTTTTATGACGGGTATATCAGGGCTGATTTGTTAAATGGTGTTACAGCCGGCACTACAACAGCCGCAACCACTACCACTACAGCAGCTGCAGGTACAGCTTCAACAGGCACGCCTACGGCAGGCGTGATCAAGGGCAGTAATGTCCGTATACGAAACAGTGCAACAACACAGGGTGGTATTGTGACCGTACTGAATAATGGTGTTGTTGTGACAATCAAGGATTCGACCAAGGATGATACAGGAAAGCAATGGTATGAGATTGCCTGCGTGGTAAATGGAGCGGGAGTATCCGGCTATATCAGAGAGGACCTCTTGACGATTACCGCAACTGCATCAGCAGGGAACACAACAAATACAGCCTCAGCAACACTGAGCGGGACAACGGGTGTGATCAAGGGAACGGGTGTCAGAGTCAGAACGACAGCCTCTCTGACCTCTAATGTATGCTGTGGTTTGAGCACCGGACAGCAGGTTACGCTATTGGAATCTGCATCAGCAGATCAGAAATCATGGTATAAGATTGCATTTACGTATAATAATGAAGCAATGACCGGATATGTCTGCAGTGATTATGTAGAAAAGTCCTCCTCCCAAAATGTGACCGCTGCCGGAACAACGGCAGCGGCCACCACCACGGTTACCAAGGTGGGAACGGTGAAGGGAACCAAAGTCAATATACGTAAGGAAGCAGTGAACGGTGAAATCGTAACAGAACTGAATACAGGCCAGATCACAACTGTTACAAGTGAGACAACAGGATCAGACGGAAACAAATGGTATGGCATTTCATTCACCTTAAATGGAGCTTCCCTAAGCGGTTTTATCAGGTCTGACTTCCTGACGGTAGAGGAAAAAACGGTCGTGGTGCCGGCAACAGCGACCACCACGGCATCAGCATCCTCTTCCTCTTCACACAGGACAGGAGCGGTCAGGGGAATCAATGTAAACATACGTAAGGAACCGGTAAATGGCAGCATTGTGTGTAAACTCAGTACAGGACATACAGTGACTGTAACTGACGAAAAAACCGCATCAGACGGAAATAAGTGGTATGGTATCGCATTTACATACGAAAACAATGCACAATCCGGATATATTCGTTCGGATTATCTGACTGTAGAGGAGGCAGCGGTTACAGCTACAACGACAAATACGGGCAGCAGCACTTCAGACGGAACGACAAAGGGTACCGTGAAGGGTACGGCAGTCAGAGTCAGAGAAAGTGCAGTGAACGGTACGGTTGTGGCTCAGCTGAACACTGATCATTCCGTAACGATAACAGGGGAAACAAACGGTTCAGACGGATATAAGTGGTATCAGATATCGTTTGAATATACAGGAGCAACAAAGTCCGGATTGATCCGGTCAGATTTTGTAAATATCATTCAGACTGCATCAAGCACTACGGTTACTACAACTGAGGAATTCGAGAAGACAATTGCTGATTTCCCGGAGTCCTATAAGAATTCACTCAGAACATTACATAATCAGTACCCGAACTGGACATTCCAGCCGGTCAAGACGAATCTGGAGTGGAATAATGTCGCGGCAGCAGAAACTGCAGTTGGCAAGAACCTGATTTCAAAATCCAGCATTTCCTCATGGAAATCGACCAGTCCGCAGGCATATGACTGGACATCAGATAACTGGTATGGATTTGACGGAGCCAGCTGGGTAGCAGCATCTCCTGAGATAACGCTGTTTTATCTGGATCCCAGAAACTTCCTGGACGAAAATGGTATCTTCCAGTTTGAAACATTGGAATATGAGAGCTACCAGAATGAATCCGGTGTATCCAATATCCTGGCATCCTCCTTTATGAGTTCCACTTTTACAGATACGGATGGAGCCAACAGATCCTATGCAAGTACATTTGCAGAAGCCGGTGCATCAACGGGCATTTCAGCGTATCATCTTGCAGCAAGATGTCTGCAGGAGCAGGGGACAGCAGGTACCAGTCAGAGTATAGCCGGAAATGTATCAGGACTTGAGAATCTGTTCAATTTCTTTCATATCGGAGCATATGCAGCGAATGAAAATACAGCTGTTATTAATGGACTGATCTATGCTGCCGGCAGCGAAGAGGCATACTACAGACCATGGAATTCCAGATACAAATCCATCATGGGAAGTGCGAAGTATATCAGTGAACGATATGTTAAAAAAGGACAGAATACACTTTATTTTCAAAAATTTAATGTCGTGAACTCTGAAAATGGGTTATACTCACATCAGTACATGACAAATATACAGGCAGCATCATCAGAAGCTGCAAGAATGAAAAAGGCATACTCTGATATGAATACGGCACTTGTATTCAAGATTCCTGTATATAATAATATGCCGGAGGCAGTATGTGCAAAACCGGAGTCATCGGCCAATCCGAACTGCTATCTGTCCAATCTGTATATTGATGGCTATGGAACGATTCCGAACTTTAATGCCGCTACAGACCAGTACTCCTTCACCATTGACAATGGTATTGGACAGATTGGTATAGGAGCAACACCAGTCAACGGTAATGCATCAATCGCGGGAACAGGTACATATGATATACCCGTCGGAACGACACAGATTACAGTTGTATGTAAAGCACAAAACGGAAATACAAGAAATTATGTAATGAATATTACAAGAAATCAATAGATTGCGGGATCAGGTATTTCGCGTTATAAATTTTAGGAGGATTTGAAATGAAAAAAGTCAGAAGGGGATTGGCGGAAGTATTAATTACTGCTGCATTGATAGGCGTCATGATGACGCAGAATGTCATGGCAGCAGGAAATGTTTCCATATCCGCGAGTGCGGAGACTGTAGAGGTAGGCGGTGAGGTTTCGGTTACCATCAAGGCAGAAAACCCGGCAGGATCAGCAGAAAAACCGGAGATATCGGTAGAGTATGATGCTGCTGTATTGACCTATGATTCCTGTGACAAGGAAACCGGAGGCGGAGGCGGAGGTCTGCTGACACTGACAGATACAGAGGCTACGATCAAATTTAAGGGTGCTGCATCCGGAACAACTGAGGTCAAGGTGTCAGCAGTTCTGGATGGGGACGGAGCTGATGTACCGACCGACAGTGTGACAATAGCAGTCGGTGATGGAGTCGGAGCTGCGGGAGCAGACGGTGGAGCAGGCGATGCAGTAAACAGCAACATAGCGGAGGGACTGATTGCCATCAATGGTACAGAGAAGATGCTTTCCACTACATTTCCGAACGAGATTATCCCTGTAGGATTTCATAAGGCGGATTTTACTTATCAGGAGCAGTTGCTGGAATCAGCGCAGTTTGATATGGGAGACCTGACTCTGCTGTATGTGACTGATGCGGGTGGGGCCAATGGTGAGTTCTGCATGTATGATCAGGCAACGGATACATTTACAGATTTTGTGAGCATCAATGGGATTGAGAATAAATATATCATCATTATGATACCGGACGAGTCAGTTATCACACCGGATGGCTTTACAAAGGCCACACTGCAGTGGAATGGTAAGACCTTACAGGCCTATGCAATTACTGCATCTGCAGCTGTGACAGGAGCAGCTTCCGGGGAGGATACAGCTACAGGGGAAAGTGCAGCTGTAGAGGGAACCGATGAGGTGACAGCAAATGGTGTATCGACAAGTGATTTCTTCCTGCTATATGCGCTCAGCAGTGAAGGAAATAAGGGATGGTATCTCTATGATATGAAGGAAGGCACCTATCAGCGTTATCTGGAGTTTGATGCAGCGGGTGCTGAGGAACCTTCGGTTCTGGATGTTTTTGACTCGGATACAGATTCCTATAAATCACAGTCACATACCAGATTCATTGTGATCTGTGTGATGGCTGTGGTTATGCTGGTGATGATTATATTGCTGCTGAATTTGTTCTTGAAGCTGCGTGAATATCAAAGCTATGAATATATTGATGAGGATGACGAGGACGACGAGGAAGAGGATGAGCATCCGATCAGAAATCGTGGCAATTCACGTAATCTGCGCGAACCGGAACATCTGAGCAGGGATGAAATGCGTGCACGCCGCTATGAAGCTGGTGAAGATCTGGAGGAAACAGGTGAAATTAACATTGAACCTGTCAGAAATCCTGCCGCAGCTCCCTATATGCAGGCAGCTCCCATATCTCCGGTAGGATATGAGACACAGGATATGACATTTGAAGATGTATCTTTGCTGCAGTCACTTCCTGAAGAGGAAGATGAAGAGGACGACGAGAAAGATTTACGAGGAAGAAAGAAAAAGAATAAAAGGGA